>JAYUBZ010000283.1:0-5742 GCA_043740595.1 Gammaproteobacteria bacterium | reverse complement strand
TCGGGGGTGATAGTCACCCGATGGTGAGAATCGAGTCGCCCGTGACCGTGTCAAGCGAAAATTGGCGGGCCCCTCGGGATGTCGAGATCAGCTTGACAGACCGGAAATTGGCAGGTTACCGTTACCCCAGGTGAGCAATTACAATTGTCCAGTGCGCCGAGGATTTCCGGCGCCCCCGGATCAGTTGCGGTTCATCAGGGAGGCAGCACGATGGCAGGCCATTATAGCGCCCGCTTGGCGCAGCGCTCGGACCAGATGATGGTTACCGACGGTGGTTTGGAAACCACTTTGATCTTCCAGCACGGCATTGATTTGCCGGAATTCGCCGCTTTCACCCTGCTGGAAAACGAAGCCGGCCGCGCCGCGCTGCGCCGCTACTACGAACCCTACGCCGCCGCTGCCCAGCGTACGCGGGTGCCATGTTTGCTGGACACCGCCACTTGGCGCGCCAGCCCCGACTGGGGCGCGAAGCTTGGCTATAGGGTGGATCGACTTTCGGCGCTGAACCGGGATTCGGTCGCCTTGCTGCGTGAAATCCGCGCCGGGTGGGAAACGCCGGAGGTACCGGTGCTGATCAATGGCGCCATCGGCCCGCGCTTCGACGGCTATGTCTACGAGGCCGCCACGGCGATGGATGCCGCTGCCGCTGCCACCTTCCACGGCCCGCAGGTCGCCGCCTTTGCCGCGTCCGGGACGGACCTGATCACCGCCTGGACCATGACCTATGCCGGCGAGGCTGCCGGCATCGCGCGCGCGGCACGGGACGCGGGTCTGCCCTGTATCGTTTCTTTCACAGTGGAAACGGATGGACGGCTGCCGGATGGTTCCTCGCTCGCAGACGCGATCAGCGCGACGGATGCCGCCAGCGCCGGCGCGCCATTGCACTACATGGTCAACTGCGCCCACGTCTCGCACATCGAACCGGCCTTGCGCGGCGGAGGCGCCTGGCTCGCGCGCCTGGGTGGTGTGCGCGCCAATCCCTCGGCCCTGAGCCACGCGGAGTTGAACGAGGCAACGACGCTTGATCCCGGCGATCCGGCGGCACTGGGACGCGATCTCGCCGCGTTGCGCCGGCGCCACCCCGGTATGTGTGTCATGGGCGGCTGCTGCGGCTCGGACCACAGCCACGCGGAGCAGATCGGGCTGGCCTGCCGCGCCGCCTGACGTCCGCTACGGTGGCAGGTCATAGGGATTGAACCCGGATTTCCCGGTTCACAGGTCCGTAAGTGCCGCACAGGCGTCAGCCACAAGCTCGGGAAGCGGACGCGCGCCATCAAGGTGCAGAACACGGCAGGGGGTTGGGCGATCGAGGTTTAGGTGGATAGGCGTTCTTGTGGTGGCTCGCTCCGTCCGGGATTGGCGGGACCTGGCCGTCTGCCGCTATCGCCGGCGCGCATGTCGCGCGGTGATCCACGCTTAAGTATGTCGCCTCCCGACAAAACGCCTGGCAGCCACTTGGCCCCCCGTTTTGTGGGGGATTTGATCGCGTCCTGTCCGTCAAGGCCGATCAGACCGCTCGAAAAGCCGACCACATTCCGAAGGGGGGTGGCGGAGACCCGGCACTTCTCCACAATGTCAAAAGTGCGCCGTTCAAAGAACAGCCGGAACTTGGAGCGGGGCTGGTGCTGAAAATACTCCTGCGGGTAGACGAACTCTGAGAGCCGCCTTCTCTCAAGATCGTCGCAAGAGGTGGTAGTGATCGAGCGCAATTCATTGGCTGCATGGTTTCCGGCATTTCTCTCGAACAAATAGACAACCGAGAAACCCACCTCCGCCTTGAAGACCTTGAACGGGAGGAGCACAATTTGCCGGATGTCGCACTCTCGAAGGACGAGGGCGCGGATTTTTGAGAAGTACATGCCGAGTACAAAGCTGTCTGGTACGATGAAGCATGAAACGCCGTTCCCCGCGCTCGATAGTCTGATACCAAGCTCCATAAAAACCGCATACATGCTGATTTTGTACTCGGCAGAGTCAGGGAATTAAGGTGGACCCCATCGGTTGGACAGGAATCGGGGTGACTTAAGAGAGAGTCTCGCCGCGTTTCCAGTGCCCCTCCCGATCGGCCTGTGCGGCTGAGTGGAACAGAAAAGCGGCGTAAGGCGGATTGCTGCTGCACAGCGGCAGCTATGTGCAACTAATAGGTCTCGATCGCGCGTCTTGACGCAATAATATGTCTCCAGCCGTCTTCGCAAAAATCCTTGCAAAAGAGGAGCTTTCGCATAGGTGTTTTGCGAAGCCTAAGCCGTTGAAATGCCTTATGCGGACTGGCATTCGCAACTTAGGAGTTTCGCACATCCGGGTATTTTGCATCGCCTTATGCTACTTTTCTGTTCCACTCAGCCGCACAGGCCCTATACGCACACATCCGACTAGAACAGCGTCTACGCCACCCAGGCAATCTCGTGCGCGCCGCGTGAAGCCGGCTACGTCCTTGGCGGCATTCTCGACAACGACAGCGCACTCACGATCACCGAACACACCTCCGACACGAATGGCTTCACCGAGCATCTGTTCGGCCTTTGCGCGCTACTCGGCATTACCTTCATGCCCAGGCTGAAGGATTTGCCAGACCAGGTACTCAGTCGCA
The DNA here is from genome assembly GCA_043740595.1 of Gammaproteobacteria bacterium. Taxonomy (GTDB): domain Bacteria; phylum Pseudomonadota; class Gammaproteobacteria; order Acidiferrobacterales; family UBA6901; genus JANNJF01. Next base: position 3,152 of record JAYUBZ010000283.1, on the reverse strand, counting down.
TCAATCGGGACGCTGATTATGGCGTGCTGCAACCGCTGCTCCGTGGCCGCATCAACACCGATCTCATCCTTGAGCAATGGGATCAGCTGGTGCGCCTGGCAGCCTCGCTGAAGGACCGGCTGACCCCAGCCCATGTCGTCATGCAACGCCTGGTCAATGCCAACGCATCGGACCACCTCGCCGGCGCCCTGAGCCAGCTTGGGCGCCTGATGAAGACGTGGCACATCCTGAGATATATTCAGGAAGAGCCGCTGCGTGACGCCATCCAATTGCAGCTCAATCGCGGCGAGTTCCGTCACATCCTCGCCAAATCCCTGTTCTTCGCCAACTGGGGCAGCTTCCGCTCCGGCGACTACGAGGAGGTGATGAACAAGGCCAGCTGCCTCAGCCTGCTTTCCAATGCCGTGCTGGTCTGGAACACCGTCCACATCGGCCGCATCGTCGATCAGCTTCGTGCCGCCGGACACGAAGTGAAGGACAAGGATTTGGCCCGTGTCTCGCCGTTGGCGCATGCCCATGTCATCCCCAACGGCAGCTACTTCCAGTCTCCCCGCCGGCGGGCCGAAGCCGCCCCCGAACCCATCATGGCTTGAAGAAGAGACCCCAGCATGCCGAAAACCAACCAGGTGACTTGGCAGCCGATCAGCCAAATGTCGTTGATCAGCAGCATGATCGATACTTCGCTGAACGACACGCGCGAGCATCTCGGCACCTTGAGCAAGGCAAAAGACCGGCCGCACGCGCTCGACGACGCCACCATTGACCGGGTTGAGAAAGTGCACACCGAGCAGATGCGATACATCGACATCTACGCCCAGCAGCTCGCACGCTGGCGGACAGCAAAGCCGTCAGCCGTTCAAGCCAGCGAGCTGGACCACATGGAGAAACAGAATCAGCAGCTACGGGCGGTCACCGCGGATGTCCTGGCCCTGGCCGGCGAACTGCGTGAAGGCACCATCGAGCGTGCATTGGGGATGAACGACCTCGAACTCGGTCTGCAATACCTCCTCGGCAAGCAAGCCTCAAACCGCAGCTAAGCCCACCCTCAACATTGCGTGCAATACGCTAATGTACGTTTTCGCGCGGATGGGCCTTCCGCCCCAACAACCGGGCGGAGAACTCCCACCAGCCGACCCGACGACGAGAGCGGATCATGAAGCGGTTCAAAGTCGCCGCAGCAGGCGCAACGGTTTATATCTACCCATGATCAGATCGCCAATTTTTTTCTCCCGCCGCCGCACTCAAGATACCGCCGCCAAGTTTCATGCCGCCCGCAGTCAAGCATTCGCCACCTGGGCCGAGGTCACCGGCGTGGCGATGGATGCGTAATTACGCCGGTCGCCAACCGCCGCTCGGCCATTGCGCCTTCTGCTATTCCATCGACGACGAGTTGACTGTGCCCGTTGACACGTTCCGTGTCACCGTAGTCGTATCGATTTATCGCAGCTTGGCTACGGTTCTGGTGTCCATACATTGGCGACACGACGAACCGGTGAAAGGCAGTGTATTAATAAAGAAAGGAAAAGCGCCGGCAAAAGCCAGGCTCGCGAATGTCAGGAACAGGACGACATAGTCCGGGCAGCCGAAACGCGACCCCCATCGGATGGCGATAATCCACAGCGCGGTCAGCAAAATTCCAATTGGCGCAACTACGATATTTTGTAAGTTTTGGCCGAGCAGCAGACGGTTGACGAGGGTAAAAATCGATATGGAAAAGGGGATGGCGACCAGAATATCGGTAAGATAGTGCTGCCCAACCACCATAGCCGCCAAAATAGTGGAAACTCCGTATAAAATAAATATAAAGGAAACTATATTATCAAATATATTTTTACCATAGAGATGCACAGATGAGATTACTAAAAATATTCCCCACGTTGTATGCAGAGATGGAATAGAGCTTCTCGGGAAGTGCATTTTTTCATTATATAGTATATCAAGTATTAATGGGGCGCTGATATCGTCGTAGTTAAGAAAAAGAAAATCTGTTCCAGCAACAGGAACAATAAAGTACAAAATATACCCAACTCCAGAAGAAACAATAAACAATTTTGTCATGATAAATTTTTGTTTATTAAAATATACATCGTGCACAACCATTGCGGCTGGGATAGATCCATAGACGAAATTAAGCGCCGCATTCGTTTGGAGATAATTTTTTGATATAAACCGTAAAATGGCAGTAAATCTGAATGCGTATACACTTTCCATTTGAACAATACTATAATCGTATGTTTCTGTTGTGAAATAAGTAAGATGTTGATTGAACCAATCGCTTGCACTCGTCAGTACCACAACCGAAAACGCCAATTGCGCCACGCGGAGATGATGCTTACTCCGATTTTTGTCTGGGCAGAGCAAGACGACCGTAAACTGCAAGAGGAAGGAATAAGCTGCCGTCGAAAAAATTATGGCATTCAAGTTGGTTTTAAAAAAAGAACTGCCAAAACAAGAAAAAATAACGGAAAATAAAGATATAACAGTTAAATGCCACATTGCATTATTTTTTTTATACTTAGCATCAGAAATTATAATGGCGCTAGCGCCGATCAATCCACAGATTGACCACCGACCAAAAATATTGTTTAATGGTCCGTCGGGTAACTTAAGTAATCTATAGTATATTTCTACGACACACATAAATAGGCTTATGATTGAGAACGTGCCCTCAAGACTCATAAACAAACTACGGCTAAAAATTACTTTTATTACGTTATCCAGCGTCAGGTAAGTTTTGGCCTGCGTTTCTTTTATTATTTGACGATAGATCGTAGCTATTTTCTGTTTATGGGTCAAATTCTGGTCTTCCGCCTCTCCGCTCATTCCTCAAAATAAAGAAATTTAACATCGAATAATGTCAAAAAGTGTAATATACAGCTAACCCGCCATCAGCAACCCAATCACCTCGGCCACGACCACCAACAGGATCGCTGGCAACGTCACCGCCCGACCGCTGACCATGGTGTAATCGGGCGCTGATATCGTCAGGTCCATCAGCGTGAGGACCGATGCAAGGCGGCCCTCGGTCAACCTGCCGTCGCTGGAGCACGACCTCCAGCTGATCGCCCCGGGCCCGGGCGCTGGCGCCGGGCCTGCGGGTCATCCTGGTGGGCGCCACCGCCAAATGGTTCAAGCAGCGCATCCTGCAGGAC
>JAYUBZ010000282.1:0-3540 GCA_043740595.1 Gammaproteobacteria bacterium | reverse complement strand
CGAGGTGTCGGTGGTCAGGCGCGAGATGACCTCGCCGGTGCGTGTGATTTCGAAAAACGTCGGGTCGAGCTTCAGCACCTGGGCGAATACCGCCTTGCGGATGTCCGCGACCACGCGTTCGCCGACCCAGGTGACCAGGTAGACCCGTGCCGCCACCGATGCGGCCATGACGGTGACGACGATGAGGAATAAAAACAGCGCTTGGTTGAGTTGCGCGCTGGAGCCATGACTCAGTCCATGGTCCACCACGCGCTGCAACACCATGCCGAAGCCGAGCACGGCGCCGGCGGCGATCATCAGCGCGAACAGCGCGGCCGTCAGGGTCGCGTGGTACGGACGCAGGAAACCGGCGAGACGTCGCAACACCCCGAGATTGCGGCTAGTGGGGCGCTGTTCGGTAAGGGCTTGGTTTCTGGCCATGGTGGCTGTCTCTGCCGGTTTGCGGCAGCGGGAGTTGGTGCAGGAGGCGCTTAGCTTAGCACGGGACGCGCGCTCAGCCGGAAGACACGGCCGTGCCGTTTACATCGAGTATCGATACCTTGTTGCGGCCATTGTTCTTGGAAAGATAGAGGGCCTGATCGGCGCGACCCACGAAGTCGTCGTAGGCCTCCCCCGGACGGTAACAGGTGATGCCGATGGAGATGGTCACGCTACCGATAGTTCCACTGGCGCCTACGCCGGTGCGTCGCAAGCGGCTGCGCTCGACGGTGCTGCGCAGCACCTCGCCCACGCGTGCGGCGCTGCCCAGGGGTGTGTCGGGCAGGAGGATGGCGAATTCCTCGCCGCCGATGCGCGCAACGGTGTCTTTTCCTTTGATGTTGGCGGAGAGAATCGAGCCGACATAGCGTATGACCCTATCGCCCACCAGATGGCCGTAGCTGTCGTTGACTTCTTTGAAGTGATCGATGTCGACCAGCAACAGCGTCAGCGGGGTTGCGGGTTTGCCGAGGTGTTCCACGGCCTGCAGAAAGGCCGTGTCGAAGGCACGCCGGTTTTTCAGTCCGGTGAGCGCATCGGTGGTGACCTGCTGACGGGTGTGTTCGAGTTCATCCCGCAGGGCCTCGACTTCGCGTCGTGTATCGTCGAGCATTTCCTTCAGCAGGTGGCTGTTGCGGGCGATATTGCGTGTTTCGCCCACCACCTCGCCCAGCACCTGCCGCACCTCTTCCAATGAAGGGCCCTGCTCGAGGCGTACGGATTTGGCGGTGAGTGTGTCGGCGACCTGTTCAGCCTGGGTCTTGGCTTGGGTGACGCCGCTAATGGTTTCTGTCACCAGGGCGCGCAGCTCCGCGCGCAGCTTCTCGAGGTGCTGCTTGTCGTCGTCCCAGATAAAGCGTCGATAGAGTGCGCGCGCGACATCCTCGGTGTAGCCACCGTTGGCGAGGGCATGATCGAGAGCGTCCTTGAGTGACGGATTGCGACCGGAGATATAGTCGTAACACAGGGTGAAATTGACAGGGTTGGTGGCTATCTTGTGGCGTCCGATAAAGGCGAGCGCCAGGCGTAGATATTCGGCGGCCTGTTCCGGGCCTTCTTCGTATGACAGGGTTTGGTTGGGGCCGGGCATCGCATCCTTCGAGCAGGTATTCTTCTGATTTGCCGCTAAGTCTATCCTATCGCCACCCTCCTGCCAAAGTCCTGTTGGGGTGATGGCAAGGTACCCTGGTTGGATGCGCCGACGCCGGTGTTGAAGCCTTCCGGCGTGCGCCTGCCTTACCCCGAGCGGCCGCTGGACGTTATACTCGCCCCGCGTGCCGCCGTTTGTTGGCGCCTGGATTTAATCCATTACGATAGAGGGGTGATCATGCAACCTGAGTTTTGGCTGGAACGCTGGCGGCGCAACGAAATCGGCTTTCATCAAGAGGCGTTCAACACACACCTGCAGGAATATTGGAAGTACCTGCGTCTACCCCCCGGCGGTCAGGTATTGGTTCCGTTGTGCGGAAAAAGTCGCGATCTGTTGTGGTTGCGCGCCCAGGGTCATCCCGTCGTGGGGGTGGAAATCAGCGGCCTCGCGCTGAAGGACTTTTTTTCCGAGAATAATTTAACGCCACAGCTTAGCCAGCACCCGCCCTTTGACCATAGTCAGGCGGATGGCATCGATCTTTGGTGCGGGGATTTTTTTGAACTGACACCTTCCAATCTGGCCAGTATCACGGGGGTTTACGATCGTGCAGCGCTGATCGCGCTGCCGCCGCCCTTGCGCGAACGTTACGTTGCCAAGCTGGTTGAGATACTGCCGACCCAGGTGGAGATGCTTTTGGTGACCATGGAGTATCCCCAGGGACAGATGCAAGGGCCGCCGTTTTCCGTCGCCGAGGAGGAGGTGCGCGCACTCTACGCCCGGTATTACCAGGTCGAGGTGCTCCACACCAAAGACATCCTGGCGGAGAACCCGCGTTTCCGTGAGCGTGGGTTAACTCATCTGCTGGAGAAGGTGTATCGCCTGCGCGCGCATGCGGCGCCCTGATGCCATTGAGCCACGCAGTCTCTTCACGAGTGTGGCATCACTCGCGTCCGTGTGTAGGGTGGGCATCGCCCACCCGTGTGCCCGATGGAACCGTGTGGGATGGGCAATGCCCATCCTACAAAGAAACTGCCACGGCGATGTGGCATTATTCGCTGCACTTCAGCCGGTGGTGTCCAGGGTAAGCGGTAAAACTCCGCCGGTTGCCCCGTGACAGTGAAAGCATTAGCCTTTTGGCACCCGCTGTAATCAGGAGAGACACAGTGAAATACCGCACCTTAGGCAACAGTGACTTGTCGGTCTCGGAGATCTGTCTCGGGACCATGACCTATGGCGAGCAGAACACCCCGGAGGACGCCGCCCGCCAGTTGGACTATGCGCTGGCGCAAGGCATTAATTTCATCGACACGGCGGAGATGTATCCGGTCCCGCCCCAGGGCGAGACCCAGGGGCGCACGGAAGAGTACGTGGGACGCTGGCTCCAGGGCCAGGCGCGCGACAAACTCATCATCGCCACCAAGGTGACCGGTCCCTCCCGCGGCTTCGGTTGGATACGCGGTGGCCCACGGGTGACGCGCAAGCACATCGAGCAGGCCATCGACGCGAGTCTCGCGCGCTTGCGGACCGATTATGTGGATCTCTACCAGATACACTGGCCGGACCGCAATGTCCCCATGTTCGGCCAGAGCGCCTTCGATCCGCACAGCGAGCGGGATAGCACGCCCATCGCCGAACAGCTGGTGGTTTTTTCCGACCTGGTCAAGGCCGGTAAGATCCGCCACCTGGGTCTGAGTAACGAGACGCCCTGGGGGGTGTGCGCGTTTGCGCACGCCGCGCAGCAGGCGGGACTGGAAGGGTTAGTATCGATCCAGAACGCCTACAATCTCATCAACCGGATTTTCGAATATGGACTGGCGGAGGTGTGTCACCGGGAGCAGGTCGGACTGTTGGCCTACAGCCCCCTGGGTTTCGGTGTGTTGAGCGGAAAATATCTGCAACCCGCGGCCCAGGGGCGTCTCACGCTGTTTCCCGGTTTCGGTCAGCGCTATGCCAAGACCAACGTGACGGAGGCG
>JAYUBZ010000281.1:0-9766 GCA_043740595.1 Gammaproteobacteria bacterium | reverse complement strand
CAATACACGTTTGACGTTACGACAGCGGCCGGAAACTACCGGCACGCAGTGCATTACAGGTCTAAAGGATATGTCAGTGCGGCGGGGCGCGCAGTGGAGGCGTAAGACTGTAAACAGCGGAGGGAGGGAACCGGAACTCGGGCAGAGGGATGTGCTGCGTGAGTCGTCGCGGCAGGTACACCAGCAACATCAACGAGGATACGAGCGCGAATGCGAGTGCCGAATGGAATGCCTTGACCAACACCGCGAGCAAAACGTCCACGTCGCCAGTCGAGGTGTCGTGGTCGTCAACAGCGCTCAGATTGCTTTCCAGATGTACCGTCAGGTTGCGGGCTTGATCGGTGGTGTCCGTATGCAGACATAGACGCAAACCCTGCGCAAACAGGAGCAGCGGCACCAGCAGAAGGGCCACACGACGGATGCAACGGCGATTGAGGATAGAACGGGACACGGTATTCAGTAGCATAACCCAGGGCCTGCTGGCGGGGCAAGCCCATGCACGAACAAGTGGCGATGGCCGGGCACACTAAACAAAAAGGGCGGCCAAAGGCCGCCCTCGCAACAACAATAAAGAGCGCTTTAGTTCACCTTCGGATCGAGCTCGCCCTTGTCGTAACGCTTGACCATGGCTTCCAGGGAAAGCGGCTTGATCTTCGACGCCTGACCGGCGCAACCGAAGGCTTCATAACGCTGCTTGCAGACGTCCTTCATGCCCTTGGTCGACGCGGCCAGCCATTTGCGCGGATCGAACTCTTTCTTGTTCTCGGCGAGGAACTTGCGCACCGCGCCGGTGGAGGACATGCGCAGGTCGGTATCGATGTTGACCTTGCGCACGCCGTGCTTGATGCCCAGTATGATCTCTTCCACCGGCACGCCATAGGTCTCGCCCATGTCGCCGCCGTAGGTGTTGATCATCTTCAGCCATTCCTGCGGCACCGAGCTGGAGCCGTGCATCACCAGGTGGGTGTTGGGGATGCGCTTGTGGATCGCCTTGATGCGCTCGATGGCGAGGATGTCGCCGGTGGGCGGCCGGGTGAACTTGTAGGCGCCGTGCGATGTGCCGATGGCGATGGCCAGCGCGTCGACCTTGGTCTTCTTCACGAAGTCGGCGGCTTCATCCGGGTCGGTCAGCAGCTGCGAGTGGTCGAGCTTGCCTTCGGCGCCGGAGCCGTCTTCCTCACCGGCCATGCCGGTCTCCAAGGAACCGAGGCAACCCAGTTCGCCTTCCACGGACACGCCGCAGGAGTGGGCCATGTCCACCACGCGGCGGGTCACGTCCACATTGTATTCATACGATGCCGGTGTCTTCATGTCTTCTTTCAGCGAGCCGTCCATCATCACGGAGGAGAAACCCAGCTGGATGGAGCGCTGGCACACGGCCGGCGACGAGCCGTGATCCTGGTGCATCACCACCGGGATGTGCGGCCACTCTTCGATGGCGGCCAGGATCAAATGACGCAGGAACGGCGCGCCGGCGTATTTACGCGCGCCGGCGGAGGCCTGCACGATCACCGGGCTATCGGTTTCCGCCGCCGCTTCCATGATGGCGCGCATCTGTTCGAGGTTGTTGACGTTAAACGCCGGTACACCGTAAGTGTGCTCGGCGGCGTGGTCCAGCAATTGGCGCAGTGATACCAGTGCCATAATATCCTCCTGAAGATTTAAGTAGTCTTTAAAAAATTATGAAGATTTTAAGTGTGAATTCGTTGTCAGTCGTGCAGCTCGCCCACCCTTACAATCTTCAGGGTATTGGTGCCGCCCGGCTTGGCCAGCGGCTCGCCGATGGTCAATATCGTCAAATCCCCGTCGCGCACGGCGCCACGACGACGCAGTTCATCCACCGCTTCCTGCATGACCACCGCTGGATCGGTCGACGTCAGCGCAAAGCCCACCGGGTAAACCCCGCGGTAAAGAGTGACCTTTCTACGTGTTTCCACATGTGGCGTCAAGGCGTAGATCGGCACAGCGGAATTGATGCGCGACATCCACAGCGCCGTTGATCCTGACTCCGTCAGGGCGGCAATGGCGCGTACCGGCAGGTGGTTGGCGACGTACATGGTGGAGCGCGCCACTGCCTCATCGATGCGCGTGAAGCTGTGGTCCATGCGCTGATCGATATTGATGGAGTCCTCGTGCTTCTCCGCCTCGCGACACACACGGTCCATGGCGGCGACCGCCTCCACCGGGTGTTTACCGGCGGCGGTTTCCGCCGACAGCATCACCGCATCGGTGCCATCGAGTACCGCGTTGGCCACATCCGACACCTCGGCGCGCGTAGGGATGGCGTTTTCGATCATGGATTCCATCATCTGGGTGGCGGTGATCACCACCTTGTTCATCTTGCGCGCCAGCTTGATGATGCGCTTCTGCACCGGCGGCAGCGCGGCGTCGCCGATCTCCACGCCGAGATCGCCGCGCGCGATCATCACCACGTCGGAGGCCAGAATAATCTCCTCGATCGCCGTGACCGCTTCAGCGCGTTCGATCTTGGCGACGATGCCGCCCCTGCCGCCGGCGGCGCGCAGCAAAGCGCGTGCTTCATTCACGTCCTGGGCGCTGCGCGGAAACGAGATGGCGACGTAATCGGCTTCGATGGCCGCTGCAGTCTTGATGTCCTCACGGTCCTTATCGGTCAGTGCGACCGCGGAAAGCCCGCCACCCTGGCGATTGATGCCTTTGTTGTTGGACAGCCCGCCGCCGACCACGACGCGGCAGATAACTTCCGTCCCGGTGACTTGATCGACCCACAGCACGATGCGCCCATCGTCCAGCAGCAGCGTGGAACCACGGGCGACGTCGTTAGGCAGGGATTTGTAAGTGGTGCCGACACGCTGCTGATTGCCCGCGTTTGCAGGATGATCGACATCGATGGTAAAGGTCTCGCCTACCTGCAGCGTGATGGGGCCGTTGGCGAATTTACCGATGCGGATCTTCGGACCCTGCAGGTCCACCAGCACGCCCACCTGGCGCCCGTGGGCCTGGGCGCGATCCCGCGCCATCTCGGCGCGCTTCATGTGAACTTCGGCGAGATCGTGGGAAAAGTTGAGGCGCACCACGTCGACGCCCGCCTCGATCAGCTTGTCCAGTATCTTGGGGTCGTCGGTGGCGGGACCGAGGGTGGCGACTATCTTAGTTCGTCTAAACAAAGGGAAACCCCTTACACTTACCGCGTGCTACCGGTGGCAAGAAGATACCTAAAGGCACTTCCAACCATCCCGGTGCGCGCGACAGTTATTAATGAACTAGTTCTTGGCACGTTTTTCCAACATTGCCACCGCCGGTAACTGCTTGCCTTCGAGAAATTCGAGGAAGGCACCGCCGCCGGTAGAGATATAGGAAACCTTATCAGCAATTTTGTACTTGGCCACCGCCGCCAGGGTGTCGCCGCCGCCGGCGATGGAGAAGGCCGGGCTCTCGGCTATCGCCATGGCCAGGGCCTTGGTGCCATCACCGAACTGGTCGAACTCGAATACACCGACCGGGCCGTTCCATACGATGGTGCCGGCCTTTTTGAGTATCTCGGCGAACTTCTTCGAGGTCTCGGGACCGACATCGAAGATCATGTCGTCATTGGTGACGTCGCTGACGTTCTTCAGCGTGGCCTTGGCGGTCTCGGAGAACTCCTTACCGCACACCACATCGGTCGGCACCGGGATATCGCCACCACGCGCCTTGGCATCGGCGCTGAGTTTTCTGGCAGTGTCGATAAGATCGGCTTCGTACAATGATTTGCCGACGTTGTGGCCGGCCGCGGCGATGAAGGTGTTGGCGATGCCACCGCCGACAATCAGCTGATCGACGATCTTGGACAGGGATTCTAGCACCGTAAGTTTGGTCGACACCTTGGAGCCACCGACGATGGCCACCAGCGGACGCTTGGGGTTGGCCAACGCCTTGCCCAGGGCATCGAGTTCGGCGGCGAGCAGGATGCCGGCACAGGCCACAGGCGCGTGCACGCCCACGCCATGGGTCGAGGCCTGGGCGCGGTGCGCGGTGCCGAAGGCATCCATCACGTATACATCGCACAAGGCTGCGTATTTTTTCGCAAGGTCCTCGTTATCCTTCTTCTCGCCCTTGTTGAAGCGCACGTTTTCCAGGATCACCACGTCGCCGTCTTGCATCGACGGCGCCTTGTCGAGGTAATCCTTTACCAGACGCACTTCCTTGCCCAGCAGGCTGGACAGGTGATCGGCGACGGGCCTCAAGGAAAACTCCTCGTTGTACACGCCTTCGGTGGGGCGCCCCAGGTGCGACATCAGCATCACCCGGGCGCCGGCCTGCATGGCCTTTTCGATGGTCGGCAGACTCGCGCGGATACGCTTGTCGCTGGTGACCTTGCCATCCTTGATGGGGACATTCAGATCCTGACGGATAAGCACGCGCTTGCCGGCAAGATCGAGATCAGACATGTTGATGACGGACATGTTTCTCAATCCTATTTAATGATCTTGAACCGCCAAAGACGCCAAGAAAATCACAGTCACTTTTCTCTTGGCGTCCGGGCGGTGAAACATTCTTACTTGGCGACGTGCTGCACCATGCGCAGCATGTTGCAGGTGTAGCCGTACTCGTTGTCGTACCAGGCCACGACCTTGACGAAGGTGCTATCCAGGGCGATGCCGGCTTCGGCATCGAAGATGGAAGGGGTGCTGTTGCCGACGAAGTCGGTGGACACCACCTTCTCGTCGGTATAACCCAACACGCCCTTGAGCTCGCCTTCCGAGGCCTTCTTCATGGCCGCGCAGATCTGCTCGTAGGTGGCCTCCTTGTTCAGTTCCACCGTCAGGTCGATCACCGACACGTCGGAGGTCGGCACGCGGAACGCCATGCCGGTGAGCTTCTTGTTGAGTTCCGGCAACACCTTGCCCACGGCCTTGGCGGCACCGGTGGACGACGGGATGATGTTTTCCAGGATGCCGCGGCCACCGCGCCAGTCCTTGGTGGACGGACCATCGACGGTTTTCTGGGTGGCGGTGGTGGCGTGCACCGTGGTCATCAGGCCGCGCTTGATGCCGAAGTTGTCGTTCAGCACCTTGGCCACCGGGGCCAGGCAGTTGGTGGTGCAGGAGGCGGCGGAGATGATGGCCTCGCCGGCGTATTTCTTGTGGTTCACGCCGTAGACGAACATCGGCGTTTCGTCCTTGGACGGGGCCGACTGCACCACCTTCTTGGCGCCGGCCTTGATGTGGGCCTGGCAGGATTCTGTGGTGAGGAAAAAGCCGGTGCAGTCGATCACGATATCGGCACCCACTTCGCTCCACTTCAAGTTGGCGGGGTCGCGCTCGGCGGTCACGCGGATTTTCTTGCCGCTGACAATCAAGTTGCCGCCGCTAACAGAGATATCGCCGTTGAAACGGCCGTGCACGGAGTCGTACTTCAGCATGTAGGCCAGGTAGTCGGGTTCGAGCAGGTCGTTGATGGCGACGATCTCGATGTCCTTGAAATCCTTCGCCACCGCGCGGAACACCATACGGCCAATGCGGCCGAAACCGTTAATACCGACTTTAATTGCCATGTTGCAAGTCTCCTGAAAGTTAAAATGTCAAAATCTTTTGAACCGCCAAGTTAACGTAGGGTGGGCATCGCCCACCGTGCACGGCGACCGCTGGCACATGCCGGTGGGCGATGCCCACCCTGCAAACCAGGCGTTATATATGTCGTCAATTATTTTCTCTTGGCGTCTTTGGCGGTTCGAATGAGTTATAGAATTTCTTCGACGGCCTTGGCCACGTTCTCGGCGGTGAAACCGAAGTGCTTGAAGAGCACGGGGGCAGGCGCCGATTCGCCGAAGCGATCCAGGCCCACGACCTTGCCGTCGAGGCCGACATACTTGTACCAGCCGTCGGTGACACCGGCCTCCACCGCCACGCGCTTCACACCCTTGGGCAGCACGCTGTCACGGTAGGCCGCGTCCTGGGTGTCGAACTGGTTGGTCGACGGCATGGACACCACGCGCACCTTCTTGCCCTTGGCGGCCAGTAACTTCTGCGCCTCAATGGCGAGGCCCACTTCCGAGCCGGTGGCGATGATAATGGCCTGGGGCTTGCCGCCCTCGGCCTCGCTCAGCACATAACCGCCGCGCGCGATGTTGGCGATCTTCGCCGCGTCGCGCACCTGGTGCGTCAGGGCCTGGCGCGAGAAAATCAGGCAGCTTGGGCCGGTGTTGCGTTCCACGGCGAGCTTCCAGGCCACCGCACTTTCCACGCCGTCGCACGGACGCCATACGGACATGTTGGGTATCATGCGTAGGGTCGCGGTCTGTTCCACGCCCTGATGCGTCGGGCCGTCTTCCCCCAGACCGATGGAGTCGTGGGTGTACACAAAGATCGAACGGATCTTCATGAGGGCCGCCATACGCAGGGCGTTGCGCGCGTATTCGGAGAACATCAGGAAGGTGCCGCCGTAGGGCATGAATCCGCCGTGCAGGGCAATGCCGTTTAACATGGCCGACATGCCAAACTCGCGCACGCCGAAGTAGATGTAGTTCCCGCCCGTGGAATTGGCGCTGACCGGTTCGCACACCTTCCAGTCCGTGAAATTCGAGCCCGTGAGATCCGCGGATCCCCCGATGAGTTCCGGCAGCAGCGGTCCATAGCCGTTCAGCGCGTTCTGCGACGCCTTGCGTGAGGCGATGGTTTCGGCCTTGGCGTCGACGCCCTTCACGAACTCGGCGCTCTTGGCTGCCCAGTCTTTCGGCAGATCACCCTGCATGCGCCGTTCGAACTCGGCGGCCAGTTCCGGATAAGCCTTTTTATAGGCGGCAAATTTGTCGTTCCAGGTTTTTTCCGCGGCCTTACCCTTGGCGCGCGCATCCCAACCGGCATAAATTTCATCCGGCACCACGAACGGCGGGTAGTTCCAGCCGAGTTGCTTGCGCGTCGCCGCGACCTCGTCCACACCCAGCGCCTCGCCGTGGACCTTGTGGGTACCGGCCTTGTTGGGTGAGCCCCAGCCGATGACTGTTTTGCAGCAAATCATCGACGGCTTGTCGGTGACCTTGCGCGCGGCTTCGATCGCCTTCTTCACCGCCGCGGCATCGTGTCCATCCACCTTCGGCACCACGTGCCAGCCATAGGCCTCGAAGCGCTTGGGTGTGTCGTCGGTGAACCAGCCTTCGACGTGACCGTCGATGGAGATACCGTTGTCGTCATAAAACGCGATGAGCTTACCGAGGCCCAGGGTACCGGCCAGTGAGCAGGCCTCGTGGGAGATGCCTTCCATCAAACAGCCGTCGCCCAGAAACACGTAGGTGTGGTGATCCACCACCGCATGGCCGTCGCGGTTGAACTGGCCGGCAAGCACCTTCTCCGCGATGGCCATGCCCACGGCGTTGGTGATGCCCTGGCCCAGGGGACCCGTGGTGGTTTCAACGCCCGGGGTGTAACCGTATTCCGGATGGCCGGGGGTCTTGGAATGCAGCTGGCGGAAATTCTTCAGCTCGTCCATGGGCAGGTCGTAGCCGGTGAGGTGCAGCAGCGAATAGATCAGCATCGAACCGTGGCCGTTGGACAGCACAAAACGATCGCGATCGGCCCACTTGGGGTTGGTCGGATTGTGCTTCAGGAAATCGTTCCACAGCACCTCCGCGATATCGGCCATGCCCATGGGGGCGCCGGGGTGGCCGGAGTTGGCCTTTTGCACGGCATCCATGGACAGCGCGCGGATGGCGTTGGCCAGGTCACGACGGCCGGGTAAGGCCTGGTTGGGTTTCGCTGACATGGGCTAATCCTCTCTAAAGTCTATAAATAATGATGATTCGTTTTTGCCCGACCGGCCTGGATTCAGTCACCGGACTGCAACATTCATTCATCCCGAAACCTGAACCTGTGAGGCGCAGACGGCGCGACCTCCCCCCGGGTTATCGCCGCGCTTCGCCCACCGCACCCAGCTTGGCCGGCGCAATGTATAAAATCCCCTGGCGCGGGTCTGTCCATCAACCCCGCTGTGATGCTGCCCGCCAAAGGGACTGTGTGCTTTATGCTGCGAAGCGGCCTTGGATAATCCACACTTCTTGGGAATTTAGGTATCGGTCGAAAATCAGCCCGGTATTCTCGCTCACTGAGTCTCATTCGGCAATAGTTGGCTTTTTCGGCCTTTTCCCCGGTTGCCCTGGCGAACGGGGCAACACAAGGGGCTAATCACCTGCACAGACGGGGATTTATGCGGTCATTAAATACTTTGGTGAACTGCATTGGGGACCCTGGGTGCGCCAGCGGCCATGTTTCACTTCACGGCCGGTGCTGATCGCGCACCCACGCCGTCCAGATCTGGAATAAGTCTGGATCGAGGGTGGCCACCACCGAACGGGGGTGCAGGCCCGGGGCGATTACCTCCTCGCCATCGAGGGTCAGCGCCTGGCCCCCGGCCTCGGCCAGTATCAGGCTGCCGGCGGCGTAATCCCAGAGTTTCTGGCCACCATGCAGGTAGACATGGAAGCGGCCATCCGCCAGCCAACACCAATCCAAGGCGCTGGAACCGAAGTTGCGCTGCGAGCCGAAGGGCGGCCGCGCCGCGAGGATGGCGGCCAGCGCCGGCGTGAGGCGCTTGAAGTCCACCACCGCAATACAACGTTGAAGCGGCAGACCGAGGGGCGCCAGGGTGCCCATGGAGATGCCATTGAGCCAGGCGCCCTTGCCGCGCTGCGCCATAAAACACTCGTCCCGGACCGGGTCATAGACCAGCCCGATCTCCGGCCTGCCCGCCACCAGCAGCGCCAGGGATACGCAGAAAAAAGGCAGCCCCGCGGCGAAATTACTCGTGCCATCCAAGGGATCAAGACACCACAGTCCCTCGCCACGTGCCGTCGTGAGCCTCTCATGCTGCGCGCGCGGCATCTCCTCGCCGAGAAAATCATACTGTGGCCAGTGCTGCGCGAGCATTTTCTGCATGCGGTCCTGCATCGCGTGATCGGCCTCGGTCACGATACTGCCGTCGCGCTTCACATGGTGCTGCACGTCGGCGAAGCGTGGCAACAGTTCATCGCGCGCCGCGATGCGTACCTGCTCGCGCAGGAATCTGAGCTCCACGCCCGCGTCGAATACAGTGGCTGGTGAGGTCATGTCATCAATTTCCCACGTCAAGTTTCAGGATACGCGCCGGCCCGGACGGGGGGATTGTTTTTTAGCCAGCGCCAGCAACGCCCGATAAAATTCCCCCGGCAGACGCGCCATGGTTTCAGGACCGGTAGACGAATAATAGACAAGCTCATAGGCCACTGCCTCGGTCAGCGCGGCGCGCGTGCCGGGACGGAAATTGCGCCAGGCCAGCTCGATCATGCGTCGGCCCTCGCGCTGCACGAAGATGCATTCCTCGACGTCCAGCACCGCCATGTATTGCATGCTGCGGATCGGCACAAAGACACAACCGGTCCCGCTCTGCGCCAACAACAAATGGGCCAGATTGTAGGCTGGGGCGGGAAGATGACGCTCTTCCCGCCTGGTCTCGGATGGCCGGTAAAAGGTTTCTTCAGTAAACATAACTCGAGCGACCGACATCCAGGGCAGGGTCCGCCTCAGCCTGATAGGCACCACTTGCTACTGATCTGTGGCTACTTATCCTTCCATTTAATGGAGCAGCCCATGCTGGGTATCTGCACGCGCGGTCCCTGACTGGTCAGCGCCACCTGCTTCATCGCCTCGAACAGATCGCGGCGCGCCTGCGGGGCGGGCTCCTTGCGGCTCTCATCCAAACGCCCGCGATACTGCAATTGCAGACTGGCGTTGTAGCCGAAGAAATCAGGGGTGCTGA
Organism: Gammaproteobacteria bacterium; assembly: GCA_043740595.1. Taxonomy (GTDB): domain Bacteria; phylum Pseudomonadota; class Gammaproteobacteria; order Acidiferrobacterales; family UBA6901; genus JANNJF01. The sequence goes on along the minus strand of JAYUBZ010000281.1, from coordinate 19 downwards.
CCGCGCCGTAGGCCTTGGC
>JAYUBZ010000280.1:0-5989 GCA_043740595.1 Gammaproteobacteria bacterium | reverse complement strand
TGGATTTCCCCCTGAAACCGGCCCAGGGCGGCATCAATGGCCGCTCGGGTCAGGTGAACCGGCCGGGTAGCCAACACCTTGCCCTCGGCATCATAGGTGGACGTAGACTGGCCCAGGCGGATGGCCACCCAATAGCGTTTGTCCGCCTCCAGCAGGAACTGGGAAACCTTGGTGGCCTCGCCAAAACAAAGGGGCAACAGGCCCGTCGCCAAGGGATCGAGACTGCCGGTATGACCGGCCTTGCGCGCCTGCAGCAGGTGCTTGGCCGCCTGCAGGGCTTGATTGGAGGTGTAACCCGCGGGTTTGTCGAGCAGCAGGATGCCGCTGATATCACGCTTGTTGCGTCGCGTCTTGGTCACAATAGTTCCTGTCTAGGAGGCTGGTCGCGCAACAGAACAGCGTGGATATCGCGCCAGGGGCGCGGGGGGTGATGGTCGCCGTTGGGCCGCCGGTGAAGAGATACCGTCACTCCGGCTCTTTGTCGCGATCCGGGTTACTGTCCTGGGCCAGTGCAAGATCGATCAGGCGGGAAATCTTTGCCCCTTCTTCCACGGATTCGTCGTACACGAAGTGCAGCTGAGGGATCACGCGCAGCAGCACCCGCTCGCGCAGCGCATGGCGGAGAAAACCCGAGGCCTTGTTCAGCACCTTGAGTGTTTCCGCCGCCTGCTCAATACCGGTTAACTGAGTAATATAGACCTTGGCGTGGGACAGATCCGAGGAGACGTCCACCGACGTCAGGGTCAGCTGTGCTACGCGTGGATCATGCACTTCACGCCGTATGAGATCCGCCAACTCCCGCTGGAGCAACTCGGCGATGCGGCGGGTACGCCCATTCTCTTTGCCCATGCTACGGGACCTCTGAACTAATCCCCTCTCCCCCGCGCACTTCGGGCCCCCTTCGGGGAGGCAAAATACGCACGGAGAGGGTTAGGGTGAGGGGGATAATCATGGATTTTTCCCTCTCCCTGCCCCTCGACCTGCGGGTTTTGCCTCCCCGAAGGGGGCGCAGGGAGAGGGGACACAACGTGATCGTTTCTGCCACTTGCTCAGAGGGTCCCTAAGTTAAGTATCGCAGTCACAGGGTGCGCACGATCTCGACCTTATCGAAACATTCGATCTGGTCGCCCACCTGGATGTCGTTGTAATTTTTCACGCCGATACCGCATTCGATGCCGGCCTTGACCTCGTTGACGTCATCCTTGAAGCGCCGCAGCGAATCGATCTCACCCTCGAAGATGACCACGTTGTCGCGCAGGATGCGAATCGGCCGGTTGCGGCGCACCACGCCCTCCACCACGTAACTGCCGGCGATGGCGCCGATCTTGGGCGCCTTGAAGACCTCGCGCACCTCGGCCAGACCCACCACTTCTTCTTTGAACAACGGCTTGAGCATGCCGGTGAGCGCGGCCTTGACGTCGTTCACCGCGTCGTAGATGACGTTGTAGTAGTGCACATCCACGCCTTCCGACTCGATGATGCGGCGCGCGCCGCTGTCGGCGCGCACGTTGAAGCCGATAACGATCGCCTGGGAGGCGCGCGCCAGATTGACGTCCGACTCGCTGATACCACCGACCATGCCATGGATCACTCGGACCCGGACCTCGTCGGTGGACAGCTTCTCCAACGCATCGCTCAAGGCTTCGACCGAGCCCTGCACGTCGGTCTTGATCACCAGGTTGAGGTTCTTGGCCGCGCCTTCCTGCATGGTCTGGAACACATTGGTCAGCTTGGCCGCCTGCTGGCGCGCGTGTTTCACGTCTTTGAATTTGCCCTGGCGATAAAGCGCGATTTCACGCGCCTTGCGCTCGCTCTCCACCACCACCACTTCGTCACCAGCGTTAGGCACACCCGACAGACCTTGGATCTCCACCGGGATGCTCGGCCCGGCTTCCTTCACCGGGTGGCCATTCTCATCCAGCATGGCGCGCACGCGTCCGGATTCTGCACCCGCGAGGATGACATCACCCTTGCGCAGTGTGCCGTGCTGCACCAGCACCGACGCCACCGGGCCACGACCCTTGTCGAGGCGCGCCTCGATCACCAGACCCATAGCGGGACCGGTGCGCACGGCCTTGAGCTCGCGCACCTCGGCCTGCAGCAACACGGCGTCGAACAGGTCGTCGATGCCCTGACCGGTCTTGGCGGAGACATTCACAAACACGTCTTCACCACCCCACTCTTCCGGCACCACTTGTTGCGCCACCAGTTCCTGCTTGACGCGGTCCAACTGGGCCTCGGGCTTGTCGATTTTGTTGACCGCCACCACAATGGGCACACCGGCAGTGCGCGCATGATGTATCGCCTCGATGGTCTGCGGCATGACGCCGTCATCGGCGGCCACCACCAGGATGACGATGTCCGTGGCCTTGGCGCCGCGTGCGCGCATGGCGGTAAAGGCCTCATGGCCGGGGGTATCGAGGAAGGTCACGACACCCTTGGGCGTTTCGACATGGTAGGCGCCGATATGCTGAGTGATGCCGCCGGCTTCGCCGCTAGCCACTTTAGTCTTGCGGATATAATCGAGTAGCGAGGTCTTGCCATGGTCCACGTGACCCATGACGGTCACCACCGGCGGACGGGGCTCAAGCTCGCCCACAGGCGCGGCAGCGCCACCAAGCAACGCCTCGGGATCCGTCGGTTTCGCGGCCTTGGCGGTATGACCCATCTCTTCCACCACCAGGGTGGCGGTATCGCGATCGATCACCTGGTTGATGGTGACCATCATGCCCATACCCATCAGCGCGCGGATAACCTCCACGCCCTTGACCGACATCTTCTGGGCCAGCTCGGCGACACTGATGGCCTCGGGCAGAAACACATCCCGCACCACCGGTTCCGTCGGCATCTCGAAGGCGTGCTGCCCCGACATGCTGGTCTGCACCGCCCGCTTGGTCGTTGGTTTGACTTTGCGTCGCAGCTTCTTGGAATCGCTGATATGCAGTTCGGAACGACCGCGGTTCTGCGCCTCGCGCCAATCACCGCGCTCGCCCTTTTTGTGTTTCTCCGGGCGCGCGCCGGCCTTTTTTACTTCCTTGGCGGGTGCAACCGGGGTTTTGGGTGCGGCCTCCGGGGTTGCGACAACCGCGGGGGTCGTTTCCTGCGGGGGCTCCTCAACCGGCGGCGCCTGTTCGTCGACGACCGGGATCGCGTTAGTCTCTTCCAGCGCGACCTCAGGGGCGATCAACTCCTCTTCGATCTCCTCTTCCTGCTCGGGTACGGCATCCTCGACGGCAACGCGCTTGACGAAGGTGCGCTTCTTGCGCACCTCCACCTGCACGGTGCGCGCGGCACCGGTACGTGAGCTTTGCTTGATCTGGCTGACGGATTTTTGCTTGAGGGTGATTTTCTTGGTGCCCGACTCGCCACCACCATGATGGGTGCGCAGGTAGGTCAGGAGCGTCATTTTTTCCTCGTCGCTGAGCACATCCTCCACCATTTTCTCGCCAATACCGGCTGCGACCAGCTGCGTCAGCAGCTTGTCGGGGGAAATACCGATCTGGGTGGCAAAACTTTTAATCGTGGCTTCGGACATAGACTCTCTTGGCGTTAAGCCTCGGGTTTTTCAAACCATGGGGCGCGCGCCGCCATGATGAGTTGCTTGGCACGCTCTTCGTCGATGCCCTTTACTTCAAGCAGTTCGTCGACAGATAGTTCGGCCAGATCTTCCATATTTTTGATGCCGTGGCTCGCTAATAGACGCGCCGTATGTTCGTCCATACCTTCCATGTTGAGCAGGTCATCGGACGGCTCGGCCATGTCGATCTTTTCTTCCAACGCGATGGCCTTGGTCAACAGGACATCGCGCGCGCGACTGCGCAGGCCATCCACCAGGTCTTCGTCAAAACCCTCGACCGCGAGCATTTCCTGTTTCGGCACATAGGCCACTTCGTCGAGACTGGTGAAACCTTCGTTGACCAGCACGGTGGCGACGGTTTCGTCCACATTCAGTTGTTCCATGAACATCTGCATGGTAACAGCCGCTTCGCTTGCGCCTTTTTCGCTGGCGGTGTCTTCGGTCATGATGTTGAGTTCCCAGCCCGTCAGCTCGGACGCCAGCCGCACGTTCTGTCCGCCGCGGCCGATGGCCTGGGACAGCTGGGCCTCATCAACGATGACGTCCATGCTGTGTAACTCCTCGTCCACAACGATGGATTGCACCTCCGCCGGCGCCAGGGCATTGATCACGAACTGCGCCGGTTCCGGCGACCAATTAATGATATCGACACGCTCGCCAGCAAGTTCATTGGAGACACTCTGTACACGCATGCCGCGCATGCCGACACAGGCACCGATGGGATCGATGCGTGGGTCCTTCGAACTCACCGCGATCTTGGCGCGCAGCCCGGCATCACGCGCGGCGCTGTGTATGGTAATCAAACCCTCACCCGCCTCCGGTACTTCCAGCTTAAAGAGCTCAACCAGGAGTTGTGGCGCGGTACGGCTCAGGAACAGCTGTGGTCCACGGGGCGTGGAATAGACGTCTTCGAGATAGGCACGGATGCGGTCGCCGGGGCGCAGGCCTTCGTGCGGGATCATCGCCGACTTGGGCAGCAATGCCTCGGCCGCACCCAGGTCGACGATGGCTTCGCCGCGCTCCATGCGTTTTACCACGCCGGTCACCAGCTGGCCCTTGCGTTCTTTGAACTGAGCGACGATCTGTTCGCGCTCGGCCTCGCGCACCTTCTGCACGATCACCTGCTTGGCGGCCTGGGCGGCGATGCGGCCGAACTCGATGGCCTCCAGCGATTCTTCGATATAGTCGCCGATCTGTACGCCGGGCTTGCGCGCGCTGGCCGCGTTCAGCAGCAGCTGGTGATCGGGGAATTCGAAATCCTCGGCATCGTCGTCCATCACCAGCCAGCGGCGAAAGGCCTCGTAGTTGCCAGATTGGCGATCGATGGTGACGCGCACGTCAACGTCTGCCTTATAGCGCTTACGCGTGGCCGTGGCCAACGCCGCTTCCAGCGCCTGGAAGATGACTTCACGCTCCACACCCTTTTCGCGCGAAACCGCGTCGACTACCATTAATATTTCATGACCCATAACGCCCCCAAACAGCCACTCATTTGAACTGCGGCACCAAGCGTGCCTTTTCAATATCGCCAAACGGCAGGTCGAAACTCTCTTTGTCCATTTCCAGGATGACCGTGTCGCTTTCTATGCCCACCAGACGTCCGGTGAAGTTGCGCCGACCCAGCACCGCCACCGACATCCGAATCTTGACGATCTCGCCGGCAAAACGCTGAAAGTCCTCGCGCTTCACCATGGGCCGGTCGAGTCCGGGAGAGGAAACCTCCAGCATATACTGCCCGGGTATCGGATCCTCCACATCGAGGATGGCACTGACCTGACGGCTCACCTGCACGCAATTGTCGACCGTCACCCCCTCGGGGCTATCTATATATATCCTCAAGACTGCCTGCCGGCCGCTCCCGGAAAACTCCGTGTCCACCAGCTCAAACCCCATTGCCACAACCGCAGGCTCCAGCAGGACACGCAAACTTGCAGCGCCACCACGCATAAATCATTGTCCTATAAACGCAAAAGTGGGCGCGCGGCCCACTTCTTTAGAAAGCGTATCAAATCGCGCCGGAGTATAAGACCTTTTGCCTAAAACCTCAATAATGACGAGCAATAACCCGAGTAATGACGAGCAATAACCCGAATAATGACGAGCAATAACCCAACTCTCAGGGTCAAATCCACGCGGCGCATCATACTCAACAGGATTCGCTTCGTCGGCCGTTCTCTGAGAAATAATAAACCCACCAAGTTGGCTTGTCGTCAACGGACACAACGTCCATCTAATTTACTGATTTATATTAGCTTTAAAAGGATTAGCTTTGAAAAGGGATGGCGACGGGCTGGCGAGGTTCGGGGCGTCTGGTATCGATACTGCCCGCAAGCCGTGACGGTATTTCGGTGCCAAATCGATGGATCGGACCTGCAGGAGACAGGCAACAACAGGCACAGCTCATGCTGGGCA
>JAYUBZ010000279.1:0-3720 GCA_043740595.1 Gammaproteobacteria bacterium | reverse complement strand
CCATCAAACGTGCCTCACCCACACGTTGAAAGGCCGGCTGCGCGGCGATAGCCTGGGGCGGCAACGGTTGAGGATTCAGCGCAACCTGCCCGCCCATCTCACCGAGCTGTTGTACTAATGTCCTTGGATTGAAATCCGGCGCCGGATCCGGTCCGGGAAAAGGATGCGGCAGAACGGGACGCTCCTTGAGCAAATCGGGAAGGCGGATCACCGGGCGATCGAGCAACACGTCCCACCATTTTCGCAGCCAGGGCCACCAGCAGCCCTCGCGATCCACATCAAAGACTTCGACTTTGACAAACGGCACAGGGCAGATATCGCTGGCGCCGTCATGCACAGAAATTTTACGCACATGGCCGCTGATGCAAATACGCTGCGGCCACCATGGCCGCCACAAGTCCAACGGTAACAAGACGTCGTGCCGCAAGCGGAACTGCCCGCCCTCCGCCGTCCACTGCTTGGCGGAGAAGTGTTGACTGTAGGCGCTGGACAGCCGAATCTGCATTGCATCGCCTGCGGGCGCGATCATCAATTCGACGTCGGCGGCCTGAGCCAGTCTGACGCCAACACTGTAACTGCCATTGCCCTCGACCTTGGCCTCCCCAATCGGCGCGCCCGCGATATCAAAAACATAGGCCATCAATTCCAACTCCCCCGGCTGGCATTCCGATTGTTCCCGTTTTACCTGACCTTCAATTCTGAACTTGCTGTTGTTGCCTGTGGTGTCGACGTGATTTTTTTCCTTGGCCATGGTTGGCTCCTTAATTTTGACTGTAGTGTGAATATTCTTGATTCGTGCAGCTGGATTTCAGCTAAGGCCAGCTTAGGCACTGGTCTTGTGGGAATCTGTTAAAAATCTCACACAATTGAAGGAATGCTGGCTGGCCTGGCGCCATCGGGCGTGGAATACCGCTTTTAACTGGAAAGAGGTGGGTGCAGATCGCACTACGCGTGAGGCAGCCGGAATATGTTATTAACGAGCCGGCAAAAAATATTTTGCGGTTTGGCGTTAATCCGGCGTCGTCATCGGTGCCGTTGGTCGCCTTCCTCCCGCCGCATCACCGTTGCTGTGGTAGTGGCCCTCCCTGCTGTCGAAATGGTATGTTATAAAGGACTTTCGGACCGGAAGTGCACACCTTCATGTGGCGCAACACGCTGAATAATTATGGCTGGATCAGCATAGCCTTGCACTGGCTGGTGGCAATCGCCGTGCTGGAACTGTTCGGACTCGGTCTATGGATGGTGGAACTGACCTATTACGATGCCTGGTACCAGCGGGCGCCGAGTCTGCACAAAGGCGTGGGTGTGCTGTTGTTTTTTATTATGCTGGCCCGGCTGGCCTGGCACCTGATCAATCCCCGGCCGCGTTTGAGCGGCGCGCCCTGGGAGCAACATGCCGCGCGTCTGGCCCATGGCATGTTGTATCTGCTGCTGTACGCACTCATGCTGAGCGGCTATTTGATTTCCACCGCCGACGGCCGCGCCATCGATGTCCTTGGACTCTTCAATATCCCGGCGACCCTCACCGGCAAGCATCAGGAAGATATCGCCGGCATCGTGCACCGGTATCTGGCCTACGGGGTGGTCGCCCTCGCCACCCTGCATGCCTTGGCCGCGCTGAAGCACCATTTTATCGACCGCGACAATACCCTTAAGCGCATGCTGAATACCAGATTCTAATGTCATCGCATCACCCGTTATCTCAACAAGGAGGCAATATGATTGCAAGATTCAAAAAAACAACGGCGCTGGCCCTGCTCCTCGCCGCGACATCTTTCGTCCTGCCGTCCCTGGCCCTGGCCGCGGACTACGTGATCGATACCCAAAAGGCACATGCCTTTATTCAGTTCCGTATCAAACATCTGGGTTACAGTTGGTTGCTGGGGCGATTCAACGATTTCGATGGCAAGTTCTCCTACGACGAGGCCAAGCCGGCCGCCTCGAAAGTGGAGGTCAACATCAGAACGGCCAGCATCGACACGAACCACGCGGAACGTGACAAGCATTTGCGCAGCGACGAATTCTTCGGGGTCGGCAAGTTTCCCCAGGCGCACTTCGTCAGCTCCGGATACAAGGAAAACGCCGACAAGAGCGCCGTGCTCAGTGGCAATCTGACCCTGCACGGCGTCACCCATCCAGTGACGATCAACGTCAAACCCGTCGGTCACGGTCCCGATCCCTGGGGCGGTTATCGCCGCGGCTTCGAGGGCAGCACCACCCTCAAGCTCGCCGACTACGGCATCAACTACAATCTGGGCCCCGCCTCTACCGAGGCAGAGTTGTTTCTGTCCGTGGAAGGGGTGCGTCAATAGACGTTCTATGGCACGGCGACACAGGCCGATGCAGGCGTGTGTCGCCGTCCAGGCAGGAGCAACCCGCTAGCGGAATGCAAACCCGTGCCTCGCTCTCCGCTCATACCGGTCAATCGTCATTGCTTCCTGGATAAGCACCGCGCTTGCGCACTGATACGCTGATCGTCGGTGGCGGCTTGAGTGGGCTGTACCTCGCCTATCGGCTGGCGACGGAACAACGCCCTTTCCTGCTGGTTGAAGCGCGCGATCGTTTAGGTGGCCGCATTCTGTCACCACCCATGGCCCAACAGAATATGCAGACGGACGCCCGTTTCGATCTAGGCCCGGCCTGGATGTGGCCGGAGATGCAACCGTTATTGCGTCAGTTGCTGGCGGATCTTGGACTAACGCTGTTTGCGCAATACACCGAAGGGGCCATCCTCTATGAAGATGCCGGCGATGCCGCGCCGAAAAAATTCCACGACCCCTCCGCCCACGCACTATCCTATCGTCTCACGGGCGGCGCCGGCCGCGTCATTCAACAACTCGCGGCGACACTGCCCGCGTCGTGCCTGCTCCTGAATCACAGGGTGGTGCGCATAGCCAAGCAGGCAACAACCGTTGAGGTGGAGACCCAGGACGCGCAGGGCTCCCGTGCGCGCATCGCGGCGCGCCAAGTGGTCCTGGCGTTGCCTCCGCGACTCCTGGCGCGCAACGTGGAATTGGTACCGGCATTACCGGCGGCCACACGTGATGCGTGGATCGGCACACCCACCTGGATGGCGGGGCAAGCCAAGGTGCTGGTGCTCTACGCCACGCCCTTTTGGCGCGCACTGGGATTGTCCGGCGAGGCCTTCAGCCGGCGCGGGCCGTTGACGGAAATCTACGACGCCTCCCCGGCACAGGGCGGACCCTACGCCCTGTTCGGGTTTTTTGGAATCTCCGCGGATGGCCGACGACAACTGGGCGAAGTGGCGCTGCAACAAATGTGTCTGGCGCAGTTGCGCCGGTTGTTCGGTGAGGCTGCGGACCAGCCCCTTGCCGTTGTTATCAAGGACTGGGCCGAGGATACGCTGACCGCCACCGCGGACGATCGTCTTGCGTCGGCGCATCACCCGGCCTACGGTATCCCAGCGGTTGGTCGCACCCTGTGGGACGGACAGCTGATCTGGGCGGGTTCGGAAACCGCCGCGATCAGCGGTGGTTACCTGGAGGGCGCGCTGGAGGCCGCGCAGGCGGCACTCGCGCAGATCAAGAATGGAAGTCGGTAAAAGATTTGCGCTTCGATATCGTCGGGAGCACCAATCAACAACCGTGGGATTATGCAGATCCGAACCTGGAAAGACTTTAACACCGGCGACGCGACCGCGCCCGACTGCCGCCGGGCTAGGGCATGCCACTATCCCCGCGGGGCGGCAGGCGAAAAACC
>JAYUBZ010000278.1:0-2424 GCA_043740595.1 Gammaproteobacteria bacterium | reverse complement strand
CTGGGTGCTGACTGCAACAGCCGGATGATGGCCGCCGGATCGATGTTCGGTTTTTCCTCGAATTCCACGCGTGCGCCCTTGGGGCCGGCTTCGATTTTGTGTATACCGAGGGCGCTGGCGAGGAGTTTCAATTCGGTGACGCGGAACAACACCTTGCCCGCCTCCGGCAGCAGACCGAAGCGATCGATGATCTCCGCCTGTAAATCGTTGAGCTCTTCGCGCTGCGTGACGCTGGCGATGCGCTTGTACAGAATCAGGCGCATATGCACATCCGGTATGTAACTGTCGTTCAGCAGGGCCGGTACGTGCAGGTTGATGTCGGCACCGCGATGCACCGGGCGATCGAGGTCGACTTTCGTGCCGAGTTTGAGGGACGTCACCGCACGGTTCAGCAGTTCGGTATACAACGTAAACCCGACTTCATCGATCTGACCGCTCTGGGATTCGCCGAGGAGTTCACCGGCGCCGCGTATCTCCAGGTCGTGGGACGCCAGGGCGAAGCCGGCGCCCAGGTCCTCGAGGGAGGCGATGGCCTCCAGGCGCTTCAAGGCATCGCCGGTAATGGCGCTGCGGTGCGGGATGATCAGAAAGGCATAGGCGCGGTGATGGGAGCGCCCCACGCGACCGCGCAGTTGGTGCAATTGCGCCAGGCCGAATTTGTCGGCGCGTTGGATAATGATGGTATTGGCACTGGGGATATCGATACCGGATTCGATAATGGTGCTGCACAGCAGCACATTGAAACGCTGGTGATAAAAATCCAGCATCACCTGCTCCAGATCGCGCTCCGGCATTTGACCATGGGCCATGCGGATGTCCGCCTCCGGCACCAAGGTGCGCAGCTGCTCCAGCGCCCGCGCCATGGTCTTGACGTCGTTGTGCAGAAAGTACACCTGACCGCCGCGGCGGATTTCCCGCAGGAAGGCCTCGCGCAGCAGCGCGTCGTTCCATTCGCACACGAAGGTCTTCACCGATAGCCGCGCCTCCGGCGCGGTGGCGATCATGGAGATGTCGCGCAGGCCGGACAGGGACAGGTTGAGGGTGCGCGGCACGGGGGTGGCGGTGAGGGTCAGGATATCCACTTCGCTGCGCAGTTTTTTCAGCTGTTCCTTCTGGCGCACGCCGAAGCGGTGCTCCTCGTCGATGATCACCAGCCCCAGGTTCTTGAAGCGCACATCGCTCTGCAGCAGACGATGGGTGCCGATGACGATGTCGACCTTGCCGAGGGTCAGGTGCTGCAGGGTCTCCGCCTGCTCCGTTTTGCTGCGGAAGCGCGACAACAGTTCGATCTTCACCGGCAGGTCGGCAAAGCGATCGCTGAAATTCTGGAAGTGTTGTTGCGCCAGCAAGGTGGTGGGGACCAGCACCGCCACCTGCCGTTGCCCCTGCACCGCGAGGAAGGACGCGCGCAGGGCAACCTCAGTCTTGCCGAACCCCACGTCACCGCACACCAGGCGGTCCATGGGACGGCTGGCCTCCATGTCGCGCAGGGTGTCTTCGATGGCGCGCGCCTGGTCCGGCGTTTCCTCGAAGGGAAAACTGGCGGCGAAGGCGGCGTACTGGTCGTCGCGCAGGGGGAAGGCGTGGCCGGCACGACTGAGTCGCAGGGCCTGCACCTCCAGCAATTCCACGGCCGCATCGTGCGCCTTCTCGCGGGCGCGGCGCTTGGCTTTATCCCAGACGTCGCTGCCAAGCTTGTGCAACGGCGCCTGATCCGGATGGGTGCCGGTGTAGCGGCTGATGCGCGCCAGATCCGTGACCGGGGTGTAGAGCTTGTCACCCCCGGCGTACTCCAGAGTGAGAAACTCCGTCGGGCCGTCCCCCACGTCCAGGGTTTGGAGGCCGCGGTAGCGGCCCACGCCATGGTCCTCGTGCACCACCGGGTCGTCCAGGCGCAGCTCCGCGAGATGGCGAATGACGGCATCCGGATCGCGGGCAGACTGAGTGCGGCGCCGGCGCTGAGCGGCGCGCTCGCCATAGAGATGAGGCTCGGTGATGACGGCAATAGGAGGGTCACGCAGTAGCAACCCCTTTTCCAGGGCGGCCACACTCAGGCCGAGACGGTCCGGGCTGGCAAGAAAAGCTGGCCAGTCCTCAAAGGCCGTGGGGAAGAAGCCGTTATCCTGGAGCAGGCCGCGCAATACCTCACGCCGCCCCGGGGTCTCCGCCACCACCAGCACCCGGCCGGTATAGCCCTTGAGCCAGGCAAACAAGACCCCGTGCGGTGAGTCAGCCTTATGGCTCACGGGCAGGCTGGGCGGCGCCTCTGTGGCGAATACGGTGCCCGTCCGGGTCGGGAGGGTCTCGGCGGGCAGCGCCGTTGTGGGCGTCTGAAAAGACTCCAGCACAATGGCCGGCATGTTTTTGATGGCCGTCCTGAGTTCGTCCACCCCCAGGAACAGCCGCTCCGGGGACAGCACCGGG
>JAYUBZ010000277.1:0-8043 GCA_043740595.1 Gammaproteobacteria bacterium | reverse complement strand
GGTTCAGGCCTGGGCGGCCACGGCGTCGGCCAGTTGCTGCACCAGACGCTTCAGGCTGACGTGTTTCATTTTCATGGCGGCCTGGTTGGCCACGAGCCAGGCGCTGATGTCGGCGATGTGTTCCACTTCCACCAGGCCATTGGCCTTGAGGGTGGCGCCGGTACCCACCAGGTCCACGATGCGATCGGACAGGCCCACCAGGGGCGCCAGCTCCATGGAACCGTACAGTTTAATGATATCGGTCTGTATACCCTTGGCGGCGAAGTGGCGCTTGGTGATCAGCGGATACTTGGTGGCGATACGCAGGCGCGTCCAGGTGCGCGGATCGTCGCGTGCCGCCAGCTGCGCAGGCTCGGCCACCATCAGGCGGCAGATGGATATCTTGAGGTCGAGCAATTCGTACAGGCCGGCGCCGTCGTATTCCATGAGCACGTCCTTGCCGGCGACACCCAGGTCGGCGGCGCCGTACTGCACATAGGTGGGCACGTCGGCGGCACGGATCACCACCAGTTTCACGTGCGGCAGCGTGGTGTCCAGGATCAACTTGCGGCTGGTGGAGGGATCCTCCAGCGGCGTGATGCCGGCCGCTGCCAGCAGTGGTAGGCACTCTTCCAGGATGCGGCCCTTGGACAGGGCGATAGTGAGGGTCTCGGCCATGGTTATGCGCCGGCTTTTTTGCCTTCCGCAGCGACTCTGGCCTCGACCACGCGGCTGGCGGAGCCGGGTATGCGGCGGATGCGCGCGCCCAGGGTGGCGAGTTTCTCCTCGATGCATTCGTAACCGCGATCGATATGGTAAATGCGATCGATGACGGTCTCACCTTCCGCCACCAGGGCGGCCAGGGCGAGACTGGCGGAGGCGCGCAGGTCCGTGGCCATGACCGGGGCGCCGTACAGCTTCTCCGCACCGCGCACCACGGCGGTATTGCCTTCCATCTCGATGTCGGCGCCCATGCGCTGCAACTCCTGCACATGCATGAAGCGATTCTCGAACACCGTCTCGGTCACGACACCGGTGCCCGTGGCGATGGCGTTCATGGCGACGAACTGCGCCTGCATGTCCGTGGGGAAGGCCGGATACGGCGCGGTACGTATATTCACCGCCTTCGGGCGCTTGCCTTTCATGTCCAGGGTCACCCAGTCGTCGCCGGTTTCGATGTGGGCGCCGGCCTCGCGCAGCTTGTCGAGCACCGCCTCCAGCAGATTCGGCTGGGCGTTGCGCATCCTGATGCTGCCACGGGTCATGGCCGCCGCCACCAGATAGGTGCCGGTCTCGATGCGGTCGGGAATGACATTGTGATAACCGCCGCCCAGGCGGTCGACGCCTTCGATGGTGATCACGTCGGTGCCGGCACCCTTGACCCGCGCACCCATGCTGTTGAGACAACGCGCCAGGTCCGCGACCTCCGGTTCGCGCGCGGCATTTTCGATCACCGTGACGCCGTCCGCCAGGGTGGCGGCCATCATCAGGTTTTCGGTACCGGTGACGGAGATCATGTCCATGAAGATGCGTGCGCCCTTGAGGCGCTTGGCGCGCGCCTTGATGTAACCCTGTTCGATCTTGATCTCGGCACCCATGGCCTGCAGGCCCTTGATGTGCAGGTTGACCGGGCGCGAACCGATGGCGCAGCCACCGGGCATGGACACCTCGGCCTCGCCGAAGCGCGCCAGCAGCGGACCCAGCACCAGGATGGAGGCGCGCATGGTCTTGACCAGCTCGTAGGGCGCACGCAAATCGGTGATGGTGCTGGTATCCGCCTCGATGGTCATTTTATCCCCCACCACCAGATTCACACCCATGCGCCCCAGCAGCTCCATGGTGGTGGTGATGTCCTGCAGATGCGGCACATTGCCGATGGTCATCGGGCTGTCCGCCAGGATCGAGGCCACCAGCACCGGCAGGGCGGCGTTCTTGGCCCCGGAGACCCATATTTCGCCGCGCAGCGGCACACCGCCGGTAACGATCAGTTTATCCATAATTTATCCGCTTCAAGTCATCCGCTTCGAGCCAGACCCGTCAGACCGTTAAGACTCGTCAGGTCGTTAAAAAAAAGAGGGCTGCCGTTACCGGCAGCCCGCGGTGACCGCGGTGCGAATCTCCGGCCTGGCCGGAGACCGACTCAAAAGCTCAGGCCTTGGCGCTGGCCACCAGCTTCTGCAGTTCACCCTTCTGATACAGGTCGGTAATGATATCACAGCCGCCGATAAATTCGCCCTTGATGTAGAGCTGCGGAATGGTCGGCCAGTTGGAAAACTGCTTGATGCCATCGCGGATTTCCGCGTCCTCCAGCACGTTGACGCTGGCGAATTCAGCGCCGCAGGCCTGCAGTAACTGCACGGATTTACCGGAAAAACCGCATTGCGGGGCCTGGGGCGTGCCCTTCATGTAGAGAACGATTCCATTGCCGGTGACCTGCTGCTTGATTTTGTCTAGTGCGCTCATTTCATACCTCGTTCAATTTATGACTAAAATGCGGAATGTGGCCCGCGGAAAGTACGACGTGTTCTGTCGGCCAGCCAAATCTGTCAGCGTCTGTTGTAGTTCGTAGGGTGGGCATCGCCCACCATCGGGGCCGACCGCAGCCATGTGGTGGGCGATGCCCACCCTACAGGTTAAGCAAGCGCCCTTCGCGTCAGACCACTTAACTACCACGCCCTGCCGCATGCTGCTCGGGGGTGAGGGTGCGCATGGACAAGGCGTGGATCTCGGCCTTCATCCTGTCGCCCAGGGCGCCATACACCAGCTGGTGCTGGGCGACCATGCTCTTGCCGGCAAAATCGGCGGATACAATGACCGCCTCGAAATGCTGTCCATCGCCGACCACCTCGGCGCGTGCGCCGGGCATGCCGGCCTCGATCAAGCGTTTGATATCGTCGGGTTGAACCATGGGGGATAGATGCCGCCTGTGGGATGAAATTTCAAGGGACTACAGGATACGCTGGGCGCACAGGACAGGAAAGGCCGGGTGACGGTTTTTTGCCGCACAAGGCCGTACTTTAACTACGTAATTTATAACCCCGGGCCAACAACGTCAGCGTCAACAGCGACAGGCCCAGCAGAAACACCGCCACGACTGCCAGACTGAACCACGGATGCACATCGGATAGTCCAAAGAATCCAAAACGGAAACCGTCGATCATGTAGAAGAACGGGTTGAAGTGCGACAACTGCTGCCAGAATCCCGGCAGTGAATGCAGTGAGTAGAATACGCCGCTCAGGAAAGACAGCGGCACAACGATGAAATTCTGGAAGCCGGCGAGCTGATCGAACTTGTCGGCCCACAGACCGGCGATGATGCCGAGGGCCCCCAGGGCGGCACTGCTGAGCAACACGAACACCAACACCAGCAAGGGGTGATCCAAGGGCAGCGACACAAACGGCAGGGCCGCCAGCCACACGCCCATACCCACCACCGTGGCACGGGTCATGGCGGCGAACACAAAGGCGAGGAAAAACTCCAGCGGCGACAGCGGCGCCAGCAGCACGAACACCAGGTTGCCGGTGATCTTCGACTGAATGAGGCTGGACGAACTGTTGGCGAAGGCATTCTGGATCACGGTCATCATCACCAGGCCAGGAATGAGAAAGGCGGTATAGCCGATGCCGGGATAGACCTGCACGTGCTTCTCCAGCACATGGGAAAAAATCAGCAGATAGAGCAGCGAGGTGAGCACCGGTGCCAGCACCGTCTGCATGGCGACCTTGGAAAAGCGCAGCAGCTCTTTATAATAGAGCGCCCACATGCCATACAGATTCATGCCTGACCCCGGCGTGGTGGGGTGTCCTTATGCGTGATGGCGATAAACACATCCTCCAGATCCGGCTCCTGGGTGTGCAGGTCGGTGATCGTAGCCCCTGAGGCGCGCAGCGCGTCGATGATGCCGATGATGGAATCGGTATGGTGGTGCAGTTGAAACACCACGCGGTTGCCGTCACGGCTTTTCACCAGCGCACTGACGGCGCTCGGCAGCTCGGCCACCGGCTGGGTGGTGGTAACGCTCAGGGTGAAGGCGCCCATGCCGCGCGCCAGCAGGCCGTCTTTGGTATCCAGCGCCACCAGCCGGCCTTGATCGAGAATGGCGATGCGATCACACAACTGCTCGGCCTCTTCCAGATAATGCGTGGTCAGCACGATGGTGTGGCCTTCGCCGTGCAGCCGCTGGATAAACTTCCACAGGGACAGACGCAGCTCCACGTCGACGCCGGCAGTGGGCTCGTCCAGCACCACCACCTGCGGCTTATGCACCAGCGCCTGGGCCACCAGCACGCGCCGCTTCATGCCGCCGGACAGGGTGCGCATGTTGGCGCCGGCCTTGTCCTGCAACATGAGGGCATCCAGCAACTCGTCGATCCACGGATCGTTGTTGCGCCCTAAACCGAAGTACTTGGATTGGATGCGCAGCACCTCGCGCACGCTGAAGAATGGATCGAACACCAGTTCCTGCGGCACCACGCCGATGGCCTGGCGCGCGGCGCGATAGTCCGTGACGACGTCGTGACCGAGCACTGCCACCTGTCCGGCGTCGGCGCGCGCGAGGCCCGCCATGATGTTGATCAGTGTGGACTTGCCGGCGCCGTTCGGACCGAGCAGTCCGAAAAATTCGCCGCGTTCGATGGTGAAGTCGACGCCGTCCAGCGCCTGCACCGCGGAGTAGCGCTTATGCACCGCGCGGATGCTGACTGCCGCGGACACTCAGCCAACCTGGCCGTTGGTCAGGGTGTCCTGCAGGCCGTTGACGCGTATCAACTCCTGCATCTGCGACGGGATGTTGGCAAACCTGAGGGGCGCGCCGGCGAGGCGCGCCGAACGCAGCCATTCGATGAGCAGCGCAAGGCCGGCACTGTCCGCCGTGCTGACCTGCGCGAGATCGATGGTCATACCGCTCGCGCCGCTGAACCAGGCACGCGACGCAGCATAAATTGCCGGCACTGAATCGAAGGTGAGCGGTCCGGATATGGCATGCACAGTAGCGCTGGCGGCAGTCATAACGGTTACTTACGCGACTCCTTGGCGCTTTCCATCATCGAGGCCAGCAACCCATCCATGCCCTGGTCCCTGACCTTGCTGGCATAGACCGAACGGTAGTTGGTCACCAGGCTCACGCCGTCGATAGTGACGTCGTACACCTTCCACGCGCCTTCCTTATTTTTGTAGAAACTGTAGTTGATGGGGATATTCGGCGCACCGCCGTTCTGCTTGACCTCGGTCCTGACCAGCACGTCGTCGTCCGTGGGATTAATGTTCAAGGGACGATAGATGACTGCCTGATCGGTATAGTTCAGCAACGCCGTGGAATAGGTGCGCACCAGCAGGTCGCGGAATTGCGCGACAAAACGCCCGCGTTGCTCCGGCGTGGCCTTGCGCCAGTTGAGACCCAGGACCCACTGGGACATGCGCACAAAATCGAAATGCGGCAGAACCATTTCCTCCGCCATTTTATACAGCTTGGTATGATCCTTGGTATAAGCGGCACGATCCGCACGGATACGGACCAACATCGCGTCGGTGGTCTGGTGCACCAGTTGGTCGGGTGTAGCACTCGCCGCGTTATCGGCATAGGCCACGGCACCGGACAACAGCAACACGCCACACACCGCGACGGACAATCTCTTCATGGCAGAACTCCTTTACAGTGCAATAAACACAGCGGATTACTTCTTGTCGCTCGCCGGCTTCTCGATGAAGTTGGTGAACAGGCGTCCGACGAGTTTTTCCAACACTAGCGCCGACTGCGTCAGCTTGATCCTGTCGTTGTTCTTGAGATGCTCCTCACTGCCACCGGGGTCCAGCCCGACGTACTGCTCGCCCAGCAGGCCGGAGGTGAGGATGGATGCACTCGAGTCCTTCGGGATGGTGTTGTAATGCCCATCGATGTTCAGGGTCACCAACGCCTGGTACGACTCGGGATCGAAGTCGATGGCGGCGACCCGGCCGATGCGTACACCCGCCATGGTGACGGCGGATCGGACTTTGAGGCCACCGATATTTTCGAATTCCGCCGAGACCTTGTAGGCGTTGGACACCTCGGACGTCGCCAAGTTGCCGACGCGGAACGCCAGTGTGCCGAGGGCAAATATGCCGGCGGCGACAAACACCCCGACCCAGGTTTCCAGAACTTTTCTTTGCATCATGCCCACCTCACTTGAACATCAACGCCGTCATAATGAAATCCAGCCCCAGCACCGCGAGCGACGAATACACCACGGTGCGGTTGGTGGCGCGACTGACGCCCTCCGAGGTGGGCACCGCGTCATAGCCTTCAAACACCGCTATGCCCGTCACCACGATGCCGAACACCACGCTCTTCACCACGCCATTCATGATGTCGTTGTGAAAATCCACGCCGTTCTGCATCTGTGACCAGAACGCGCCCACATCCACCCCCAGCAGGCCCACACCTATCAAATACCCGCTGAAGATACCGACGGCGCTGAACAGCGCCGCCAACAGCGGCATCGAGACGATGCCGGCGAAAAAACGTGGGGCAATCACCCGTGTAATCGGATTGACCGCCATCATCTCCATGCCCGCCAGTTGGTCCGTGGCCTTCATCAGACCAATCTCCGCCGTCAAGGCCGAACCGGCGCGTCCGGCGAACAGCAGGGCCGTGACCACCGGTCCGAGTTCGCGTACCAGGGACAAGGCCACCAGCAGACCTAAGGAATCGGCGGCGCCGAACTTCACCAGGGTGTTGTAGCCCTGCAGGCCCAGCACCAGGCCGACGAAACCGCCGGACACGAGGATGATCACCAGGGTCAGCACGCCCACGGCGTAGACCTGCTCGATGAGCAGATAAAACCGCCGCACCAGCAGCCACGACCCGCTCACCACCTCATACAGGAACAGGGTGGCACGACCGAGTCGTTCGAGGCCGTCGAGGGCCACGCCGCCGAGCAGCTGCAACGCCTTCATCGCGCACCGCCGTCGAACAAATCCTCGACATAGTCGCGGGCAGGATAAGTGTAAGGCACCGGTCCGTCCGGCAGTCCGTCGATAAACTGGCGCACATCCGCAGAGGTGGATTGCGCCAGCGCCTGCGGCGTGCCCTGCGCCAGGATGTGGCCCGCGCCCAGCAGATAAGCGTAATCAGAAATCGCCAGGGTATCCGCCACGTCGTGGGACACCACGATGGAGGTAATCCCCAGGGCATCATTCAATTCGCGGATGAGTTTTGCGATCACACCCTTGGAAATCGGATCGAGTCCGGTAAAGGGTTCGTCATACATGATCATCATCGGTTCCATGACGATGGTGCGCGCCAGGGCCACGCGCCGCGCCATGCCGCCGGACAGCTCCGCCGGCATCAGGTCGCGCGCGCCGCGCAGGCCCACGGTCTGGAGCTTCATCAGGACCACGTGCCGCAGCAGCGCTTCGGGCAAGCGCGTGTGTTCGCGCAGGGGGAAACCGACATTCTCGAATACGCTCAGGTCGGTCAGCAACGCGCCGGTCTGGAATAACATGCCCATGCGTTTGCGCAGTGCGTAAAGGGCTTTCTGATTGAGATCGGGAACGGAAAGTCCATCGACCAGCACCTGCCCCTGGTTCGGTCGCAACCGGCCGCCGATGAGGTTGAGCAGGGTGGTCTTGCCGCAGCCGCTGCCACCCATGATCACGGTAACCTTTCCGCGCGGTATACTGAGGGATATGCCGTTCAAAATAGTGCGCGCGCCACGGGCGAAATGCACGTCGCGGATCTCCACCAGATATTCTCGATCGTCGACGGCGGCTGGCGTCACGCTGAACATATTCCCTTTGGTAGTGTTAGGCATTAACAGGCTGTGGTTCGGGCGATGTGGGCGGCAGCCTGACTTATAAATACATTCTAATCAAGCATCCCGTCCTTTGTCAGCAACATAGGCCCAACACTCCATTCGCTACCCTTCATCCGCCAGTGCGTGGCGATACGCCGGACAGACTGGCCACTGGTTTACGGTTTTGCTAAGTTAAACTAACATCGGGACGATAATTGGACCAGCCCACAGCCGATTCCGTTTACTGGCCACGACAAAGTCAACGGAAACCAGCCTGTATCACCCCCTTTA
>JAYUBZ010000276.1:0-1521 GCA_043740595.1 Gammaproteobacteria bacterium | reverse complement strand
TGTATTCGGCCAGCCAGCAGATCAAGGTGACGGTGGGTGGTTGTGGCGGTTAATTTTACCAGTCTGCAAGAATGCTTAAATTTAAATTAAGGAGTTGAGTGATGGCAAGAGAAACAAAACTACGTACCCGCACCCAGGAAGGCAAGATCGAAATTCTGGCGCTGGTCGCCCATCCCATGGAAACCGGCATGCGCAAGGACAAGGCGACCGGCAAGGCCGTACCCGCCCACTTCATCCAGGAGATGACCCTCGAGCACAATGGCAAGGTGGTGGCGCAGGTGCAGTGTGGAGTAGGCGTATCGGAGAATCCGCTGACCGGATTTCGTCTCAACGATGGCAAGGCCGGCGACAAAGTAATATTTTCCTGGAAGGATAACCTGGGTGAAAGTGGTCAGGCTGAAGCGGTGATAGAACCTTAACGGGGAGGTATCGGGCGGCGCGCACCGGGGTTCAGTTCATCACCGGTGCGCTGAAGTAATAGCCCTGCGCCCAGTTGATGCCGATGTCGCGGGTGATGGCGGCAATGGTTTCGTTTTCCACGAACTCGGCAATGGTGATGAGATCCAGTTCCTGCGCGACTCTTTGCATACCTTGGACGATGGTGCGCACCTTAGGCTCGTCCAGCCGCTTGATCAACGAGCCATCGATCTTCAGAAATGAGAAAGGAAACTCAGCCAGGTAGTGGAAAGATGAATAGCCGCTGCCAAAGTCATCCAGCGCCAGGCGCAGACCGAAATCCGAGAACGGCTTGAGCAGGGCGCGCGCGGTGGCCATATCCCCCAGCAACTCACGCTCCGTGACTTCGATGACCATGGGTTTGACCGGGCCGATGAGGTTGCCGCAGGCCATGCACGATTGCATGGCGGTGTTGAGCAGATCTTCCACCACCGCCGGATGGTGCAGCAGATTGCCGGAGATGTTCAGGAAGTGGCTTATCGGGGCCGCGCCCGCAGAGAGTTGACCCACGCAACGTTGCAGGGTCTGCAGGAATACGGCGCGATCGATCTTGTGAGTCAACTGCAGCAGGGTCGCCGAGTCTATAAACTCACCCGCCTTCAGGATGTGGCCGTCGTCGGTGATGATGCGTGCCAGGGCCTCCTCCGCCACCACCGCATTCGTGCTCAGATCGATGATCGGCTGGTAGGCCACGCGCATGCGATCCTCGCGCAGGGCGGATTCCAGCATGTTGCCCACACCATAGGGTTGATGTTCCAGCGCACGCGCCAACACACAACGGTTACGGCCGGATTCTTTTGCTGCGTAGAGCGCGGCATCCGTAGAGGAAAGCAGCTTGCGCGTGTGGTCACCGTCTTCCGGGAATCCCGCTACACCGAAGCTGGCGCTGATATAAATAACATTGGCGTCGATGCGTACCGGCTGGGTGTCGATGGCCGCGCGAATTTTCTCCGCGATGGCATAGGCCTCCGTGGATTGGATGTCCGGCAGCATGCACATAAACTGTTGGCCACCCCAGCGACTGAAGGTGTCGCCCGGGCGCAGGCAGCCGCGTCCTATATCAGC
>JAYUBZ010000275.1:0-3328 GCA_043740595.1 Gammaproteobacteria bacterium | reverse complement strand
CCCTGCAGCGCCTGCATGTGGTGCGCCTGAAACACGTCGCGCACCAGGCCGTTGTCCTTGCGCAGAAACACGTGGCGGCCGTCGCTGGTGAGGATACCGGCGGCGTCCTGTCCGCGATGTTGCACAACGGTGAGACCGTCGTAAATGGACTGATTGACGGGACCTTTAGCCAGGATGCCGATAATGCCGCACATTGAGAGACTCCTGCGACTGAATGGTTAAGTTTAGCTATAGCGAAACTGCCGGGCAACATCCGCCGGCAGCATCTGCTGTAAAGACTGCGCCATGGACTGAAAATAAACCACCAATTCCGATCCACGCCACCAGGGTTTCTGCGGAAACGACGTCAAACCCGCCAGGGACACGATAATCAACAACATCAGCACGCCGCGCAGGGCGCCCAGCACGCCACCGGCGATGCGCGCACTGGTAGTGGGGACGGCCACGCCCAGTATCAAGCGCAGCACGAAGGACGCCAGGGACGCGAGGACAAAGACACAGGCAAACAACACCACGAACGCCAGCATATGACGAAAGGTCGGGTCGGCAAAACCGCTGAACCAGGTGGACGCGCTCTTGGAAAACAACCAGGCCATGAACAGCGCCAATACCCAAACGGCTACGGACAAGATCTCGCGTAATGCCCCACGCAATGCGCCGATGCCGGCGAATGCCAGCACCACCGCCACCAGGATCAGGTCGAAGAGATTCATGTCTCGCGGACAGGTACCGACCGCGGACGGCGTGTGCGGCGATCAGGGATAGGCACGCACCACACCCTTGATGCCAAGTTCGTGTTGGATGCGGACCTGGACAGTACGCGCCTCCGCCTCACGCGTATACGGACCCACACGCACGCGCACACCCTGACCATGGTTGATGGATATCTTGTCGAGCTCCGGTGTATAACCGTGGCGCGCCAGGTTCTCTTTAAGGCGCGCGGCATTGTTCGAGTGAGAAAACGCGCCGACCTGTACGATCCAACCTTTAGCCAGCGCGGCCTTGGGCGGCAGAGAAGATTTGGCCGGGGCCTTGCTGGGCAGGGGTGTCGCGCTGACATCGGCCGGTGCGACGGCGGTCTGCGTGGACGTTGCGACTTGGTCGGTGGCGGACTTGCCGCCCGCGGCCGGTGTCGCGGGGGCAACCAGGGAGGGGATGGTCTTGATCATCGTCGGCGGGCTATTGTCCGGCAGCGGCACCGGGGTCAGGGGCGTGACCACCACCCGCGTATCCGGCGCGGGGGTTTCCGCCGTCGGCTGGGTGGGTTCGGACGGCGCGCGATCACGCAGTATCAAGGGCACCACTATGACGGCGAGGACCACCAGGATGATGGCGCCCACGACCCGGTGTTTGGGATTGAAGTCCTGCGATGCGTCCTGTTTATCTGCCACTGCCGCTAACCCTCTATCGGACTCGCTCGTGCTGGAGCTGGCGTAGTATACCACCCACGGTATAAAACGACCCAAATACCACCACCCGGTCTCCCGGCCCGGCGTCGGCCAGCGCGGCGGCGTAGGCCTGCGTCACTTCTGCGTGCCGTGTCACCGGTGCGCTTACCCCGGCGCTCACGAGGGCCGCGTGCAAATCCTGCGCGCTGGCGCCACGCCCGGTACTGAGGGATGCCAGATGCCAGGCATGCACCACCGGCAGCATCGCTTGCATCACTTCCACCAGCGGCTTGTCCTTGAGCATGCCGCACACGGCGATGGTGCGCGCCGCCGTCGGCTGGCGCCGCAGGTTGGCGATGAGGGACTCGATGGCTTGGAGGTTGTGCGCCACATCCAGCACCCGCAGCGGCGCGCCGGGCAGGGTCTGAAAGCGACCCGGTAACACCGCGTTGAGCAGGCCGCTGCGCACCTCTGCCTGCGTCACCGGGTAGCGATCCGCCAGGGTCTCCAGGGCCATCAACACCCCCGCGGCGTTATTGAGTTGATAGTCTCCGCGCATGGCCGGAAACGGCAAGGCACTGCGCACGCGCCCCGCATGCCGCCAGAGCCAGGCGGCATCCTGCAGCTCGAAGGAAAAATCGCGCCCGGCCTGCAGCAACCGGGCACCGATGCTGGCCGCCGTTTGCGCCACACTCGCCGGCGGCGACGGGTCGCTGCAGATGGCCGGCCGGCGGTGACGAAACACCCCGGCCTTCTCGCGCCCGATGGATTCGCGATCGGGCCCGAGCCAATCGGTGTGATCGATGCCGATGCTGCTGATCACCGCCACATCCGCGTCCCAGGCATTCACCGCATCCAGGCGCCCCCCCAGACCTACTTCCAGCACCACGATCTCCATGCCGTGTTGGCGGAACAACTCCACCGCCGCGAGGGTGCCGAATTCGAAATAGGTGAGCGGCGTGTCGGCGCGCGCCGCCTCCACCCGCTCGAAGGCCTGGCACAGATCGGCATCGGAGACGGGCTCGGTGCGCAGGCGCACGCGTTCGTTGTAGTCGATGAGATGAGGTGAACTGTAACTGCCCACGCGATAGCCGGCGGCGTGCAGGATCGCTTCGAGCATGGCCACGGTGGAACCTTTGCCATTGGTGCCGGCCACGGTGATGATGCAAAAGCCGGGGTGATCGAGGTCAAGACGCCGGCTGACCACGCGCACCCGCTCGAGGCCGAGTTCGATCTCGCGTGGATGGAGCGTCTCCATCCACGCGAGCCACTCGGACAGCGGGCGGGCGATGGCGCTCAGGACGCGGCGACGGCATCCACCGGTGTGACCTGCCTACCGGTGAGCAGCGACAAGGTGGTGGCGAGCTGTGCGCGCATCGCACGCCGGTCGATGATCATGTCGACGGCGCCGTGATCGAGGAGGAACTCCGCGCGCTGGAATCCCTCGGGCAGGGTCTCGCGCACTGTCTGTTCGATAACGCGCGGACCGGCGAAACCGATGAGCGCCTTGGGCTCGGCGACAATGATGTCACCCAGCATGGCGAAACTCGCGGACACGCCGCCCATGGTCGGGTCGGTGAGCACCGAGATATACGGCAGGCCGCGCTCGCCCATGCGCGTCAGGGCCGCGCTGGTCTTGGCCATCTGCATGAGGGACTGCAGGCCCTCCTGCATGCGCGCGCCGCCGCTGGCGGAAAAACTAACCAGCGGCAGGTCTCTTTCCAGACAGGCATTCACGCCGCGCACGAAACGTTCGCCCACCACCGAACCCATGGACCCGCCCATGAAGGCAAACTCGAAGGCGGCGGCCACCAGCGGCAACCCCAGCAGCGTGCCTTCCAGGACCACGAGCGCGTCTTTTTCGCCGGTGGTCTTCTGCGCCTCGTCCAGGCGCTCTTTGTATTTTCGGCTGTCTTTGAAGTTGAGCGCGTCCAGCGGAC
>JAYUBZ010000274.1:0-10419 GCA_043740595.1 Gammaproteobacteria bacterium | reverse complement strand
GTCTCGGCGGCGGAGTTTCTCACAAAGCACGAAGTACCAGTGCCCTTCCGCATTCATGCTGGCCCCACCGAACCTAAATTAGCCGTGCTGCGCGAGTTTCTCTCGGAAATCGGACTGGACCTGGGCGGCGGTGATGAACCCAAGGCACAGGATTACGCTAAGTTGTTGGCGGCAGTGGCCGACCGCCCGGATACGCGTCTGATCCATACCGTCATGCTGCGCTCGTTGAGTCAGGCGATCTACAGCCCGGACAACATCGGTCATTTTGCCCTGGGTTTCGCCAATTACGCACACTTCACCTCACCCATCCGGCGTTATCCGGATCTGCTGGTGCATCGCGCGCTCAAGGACGTGCTGCACCAACGCCCGGCGGCCCACAGCCTGACGGCCATGAAGTCCCTGGGTGAACATTTCTCCATGACCGAGCGGCGCGCCGACGATGCCACGCGCGACGTACTACGCTGGCTCAAAACTGAATACATGCTCGACAAAGTGGGCGAGGAGTTCGACGGCATCATCAGCGGCGTGACCAACTTCGGTATCTTCGTGGAGCTCACGCAGATCTTCGTGGATGGACTGGTGCACATCACCTCCCTCGGCAATGATTATTATCACTTCGACGCCGGTAAACACCGACTGATCGGGGAGCGTACACGCACGGTGTTCCGCCTCGGCGATCACGTCAGGGTGCGTGTAATGAAGGTGGATCTGGACGAGGCCAAGCTCGACTTCGAACTGGTGAAACTCATGGAGCAACGGGCCGAGGGTGAGGGTGAGAGTGGGGGGGAGCGAAAATCCGAAAGGCGCCCGGATAGACGGCCTGAAAAGACCAGCGCGAAAAGGCCCGGACAACGACCGGAAAGAAATATTGAGACCCAAACCCAGAGTAGGCCCGAGCGCGCCCCAAAAAGCAGGCCGGAGAAACACACGAACAAAAAGACCGACCGGCCAGCGACCCGCAGCGATCAGGGTACGGAGAAATACCCGCGTCACGAGACCGAGCGTGAGATCAACCCGGTGCGGCGCGTCATGAAGCGTGTCAAGAAAACCAAGTCCGGTGGCACTACCCGTTCCCGCTCGCGTTCGCGTTTGCGTACCAAGGGC
This sequence comes from Gammaproteobacteria bacterium, assembly GCA_043740595.1. Classification (GTDB taxonomy): domain Bacteria; phylum Pseudomonadota; class Gammaproteobacteria; order Acidiferrobacterales; family UBA6901; genus JANNJF01. The sequence goes on along the minus strand of JAYUBZ010000274.1, from coordinate 9,315 downwards.
TCGTTCTAACGTGAGGTTGTTCTGACCTGGAGTCACCCTGATTTGCACGAGCAACTGATCTACGGCTGGCATGCCGTGCTGGCGGTGCTGGAACGATCACCGCAACGGGTGCTGCAGGTGTGGCTGGACGAAAAACGTAGCGGGCCCAAACCCGATGCAGTGCTGAAGGCGGCGCACGCGGGTCAAGTAAAACTGCAACGGGTCGGGCGCGTGCTGCTGGAGGAGCTGGTTAGCGAGGCCAATCACCAGGGAGTGGTGGCGCGCTGTCGTGCCGCCACGCCGATCCACGCTGCTGACCTGAATGGATTTTTGACGGGGCTGACGCAACCGGCCTTCCTCCTGATACTCGACGGTGTCCAGGACCCGCATAACCTCGGGGCCTGCTTGCGCACCGCCGATGCCGCCGGTGTCCACGCCCTGATCCTGCCCCGGGACAACGCCGTGTCCGTGACCCCGACGGTGCGCAAAGTGGCGAGCGGTGCTGCCGAAACAGTGCCCGTATTTCAGGTGACCAATCTCGCCCGCACCCTGGACCAGCTGAAGGCGGACGGCATCTGGCTGGTGGGGGCCTCGGGGGATGCCCAGGGCAGTCTGTACGACACGGACCTGCGCGGCCCCCTCGCCCTGATCCTGGGCGCCGAGGGTAAGGGCTTGCGGCGGTTGACCCAGGAGCGTTGCGATTTTCTGGTGCAGATCCCCATGGCGGGGTCGGTGTCCAGCCTGAACGTGTCGGTGGCGGCGGGTGTCTGCCTGTTTGAGGCGGTGCGCCAGCGCACGAGCCGGCCGACGGGTCAAGGCTGAGCCACCGGCGCTACAGGCGGCTTGCTCCAGGCGCGACTCTGCTTTAGAATCCCGCGGCTTACCACCGTAACCTTGGGGTTGCGGTTCTCCTTGCCTCAACCGCACCCCGCGGGAGGCTTACTTAGCCATAAGGAGCTAAAATGCGTCATTATGAAGTGGTTTTCATGGTCCATCCGGATCAAAGCGATCAGGTGTCGGCCATGATCGAGCGCTACCGTTCCATGCTCGAAGCCGGTGGCGGCCATATCCACCGCCTGGAAGACTGGGGCCGTCGTCAGCTGGCCTATCCCATCAACAAGATCCACAAGGCGCATTACGTGCTCATGAACATCGAGTGCTCCGCCGAGATTCTGCTGGAATTGGAAACCGCGTTCCGTTTCAACGATGCCGTGATTCGTTCCCTGACCCTGGCACGCAAAGCGGCCGTCACCGCGCCGTCGCCGTTGATCAAGGAAAACCAGGATGAAGGCCGTCCGGTTGCCATCGACAAGCCGGACGATGACACCGACACCGACGACATCGCTGTCATCAACGAAGCCGTCGACTGATCCTCATCAGCCTGTCTACGATCACTGAACTGAATTCTCCCGGAGCACACCATGTCACGCTTCTTTCGCCGCAAAAAATTCTGCCGTTTCACCGCCGAAAAGGTGGTGGAGATCGACTACAAGGACCTGAACACCCTCAAGGGCTATGTCACCGAAACCGGCAAAATCATACCCAGCCGCAATACCGGCACCAAGGCGCGCTACCAGCGTCAGCTGACCCGCGCGGTCAAACTGGCGCGCTTCCTGGCGCTGCTGCCGTATAGCGACAGCCACCGTTAACGCTGGCGCACAGTCGACACTTGCCGGGTGCACGACGTCGGTGTCCACACAAGATCAAGAGTGAGGGGTTAGAACAATGGAAATTATATTGCTGGAAAAAGTCCGCAACCTGGGCAACCTGGGCGACCAGGTCAATGTTAAATCCGGCTACGGCCGGAATTTTCTCCTGCCCCACGGCAAAGCGGTCATCGCCAACGCCGCCAACAAGGCCGCCTTTGAAACACGCCGCGCCGAATTGGAAAAGAACCAGATGGTTGCCATGAAGCAGGCCCAGGCACGCGCTGCAAAACTCGACGGCCTGACGGTGCAGATCACCGGCAAGGTGGGCGAGGAGGGCAAGCTGTTCGGCTCCGTCGGCACCGCCGATATCGCCGAGGCGGTCGCGAAGCAGGGCTTCGAACTCGACCGTTCCGAAATTCACCTACCGGCGGGTCCGTTGAAGAACGTGGGGGATTACGAGATCCCTGTCTCGTTGCACGCGGAAGTCAACATCAAAATCATCGTTTCCGTCATCGGCGAAGCTTGATAACACCGCCGTCACCGGCAACAGCCTATCGACTGTTGCCGGTGAGCCGTAGTATTGTAGTAACATGCCTGACTGCATCCGACTGCTGCTGAAAGCCGGGCCGCTGACGACTTTATAAAATAACCATGCCTTGACCCGACGGAGGATCGATGGAGGACTACGCCTATTCGATCGGAGTCTCCGATAGCCCCGCCGAACGCCTCAAGGTTCCCCCGCAATCCGTCGAAGCCGAGCAGTCCGTCCTCGGCGGGCTCATGCTGGACAACCAGCGTTGGGATCAGATCGCCGACAAGGTGCACGCCGACGATTTCTACCGCAAGGAACACCGCCTTATTTTTCGCGCCATCGCCGCCCTGTGCGATGAGAACCAGCCGGCGGACGTGGTCACCGTTTCCGAGTGGCTGGAGAAAAATGCCGAGCTGGAAAGTGCCGGCGGCCTCAGCTATCTGGGTGCCCTGGCCAACAACACCCCCAGCGCCGCCAACATCGTCGCCTACGCCGCCATCGTGCGCGAGCGTGCGCTCATGCGCAATCTCATCCGCGTGGCCAACAACGTCGCCAACAGCGCCTACGCCCCCGAGGGACGCAGTGCCGGCGAGTTATTGGACTCGGCGGAAAAACACATCATGGACATCAGCGAGCAGGGCGCCGGACGGCGGGGTGGCTTTCAGCCCCTTAAGACCCTGCTCACCGGCGCCGTGGATCGCATCGACAAACTGTTTCGCTCCGACAGCCCGATCACCGGCGTGTCCACCGGTTTCGCCGACCTGGATGGCCTGACCTCCGGCCTGCAACCGGGGGATCTGGTGATCGTCGCCGGGCGTCCCTCCATGGGCAAGACCTCCTTGGCCATGAATATCGCGGAAACTGCGGCGGTCAGCCTGAAGTTGCCGGTGGCCATCTTCAGCATGGAAATGCCGGGGGAACAGCTGGCCATGCGCATGATGTCGTCCCTCGGGCGCATCAACGCCCACAAGGTGCGCACCGGCAAGCTGGATGACGACGACTGGCCGCGCCTGACCCACGCCATTGGCCTGCTGGCGGACGCCCCCATGTTCATCGACGATACCCCGGCCATGACGCCGCTGGAACTGCGCGCCCGTGCCCGCCGCTTAAAGCGCGAGCACGGCCTCGGCATGATCGTGGTCGACTATCTGCAGCTGATGCAATCGCCGGAGGCGGGGGAGAACCGTGCCACGGAAATTTCCAACATCACGCGCTCGCTGAAAGGTCTGGCGAAGGAACTGAGCGTGCCCGTGGTCGCCCTGTCGCAGCTCAACCGCAGCCTGGAGCAGCGTCCCAACAAGCGCCCGGTGATGTCGGACCTGCGCGAATCCGGTGCCATCGAACAGGACGCGGACGTGATCTTCTTCATCTATCGCGACGAGGTGTACAACGAGGACAGCCAGGACAAGGGCACGGCGGAGATCATCATCGCCAAGCAGCGTAACGGCCCCATCGGCAAAGTGCGCCTGACCTTCCTCGGCGAGTACACGCGTTTCGAGAATTACGTCAGCGGCGGCTTCAACGAGGATTATCAGTGACGCGACCGGCGCGCGCCTGGCTCGCAGCACCCGCCCTGCTCAACAACCTGCAACGCGTGCATCACTACGCGCCGCACGCCCGGGTCATGGCCATCGTCAAGGCCAATGGCTATGGCCATGGGCTGACCTGGGTCGCGAAGGTGTTGCACGATGCCGACGGCTTTGGCGTGGCGAGTGCCGACGAAGGTGTCCGTCTGCGCGAGGCCAAGGTCCGGCAGCCTATCACCCTGCTGGAAGGTTTTTTCCAACCCACCGAATTGCCCCTGCTGACACAGCATCAACTGTCACCCACGATCCACCACGAAAGCCAGCTGTGGGATTTGGAGCACACCCCAGGCGCAGGTCCTCTCGATGTGTGGGTGAAAATTGACACCGGTATGCACCGCCTCGGATTTTCACCGGAGGCATTGCCGGATGTTTTGCAGCGACTCAAGGCGTGTAGCGCCGTGCAGACCGTTGGCCTCATGACGCACTTCGCCAACGCCGATAACAAGTTCGACGCCTCGACCAAGGCCCAGACCGATTTGTTCATGGCGCTGACCCGCGAGGCGCAGGCGGAACGCAGTCTGGCCAACTCCGCGGGCATCGTGGCCTGGCCTGCGAGTCACCGGGACTGGGTGCGCCCCGGCATCATGCTGTATGGTGCGTCACCGGTTATCGGACTATCCGCTGCCGATCTGGAACTGAAGCCGGTGATGACCCTGCAAACGGAGATCATCGCCGTCCACCGCCGGCGCAAAGGCGAAGTGGTGGGTTATGGCGGCGACTGGATGTGTCCCGAGGATATGCCCGTGGGCATCGCGGCCATCGGCTACGGCGACGGTTATCCGCGACACGCGCCACCGGGAACACCGGTACTGGTGCAAGGCCAACGCCTGCCACTGATCGGACGGGTCTCCATGGACATGATCACCCTCGACCTGCGCGGGCGACCGGATACGCGTATCGGCGACCCGGTGACCCTCTGGGGCGACGGCCTGGCGGTGGATGAGATCGCCGAACGCTCCGGCACCATCGCCTATGAGTTGCTCTGCTGCGTCACCGAGCGGGTGCCGCGCTGTGAGTTGCCGACGGTCTAAACATAGCGGAAACCTCTAAAAATTGGGTTTTAATGTAGGTTGGGTTATACCCGGAGGGCACGCGTACCCAGAGGGCACGCGTGCCGCGATAGCGGCAAACTCAACAAAATCATTAGCAGCCCTGCCACCACGCCCAGGATATCCAACAAGGAGCACCCTTAGCCCCCATGACCCGCCTCAAGTCACTTTACACATGCAGCGAATGTGGTGCCCAGTCCCCCAAATGGGTTGGCCAATGTCCAGGCTGCAGTGTCTGGAACACCCTCGTGGAGACGGCGATCGTCGCGCGGCCGGCGACTTCGGAGCGTAGCGCACGTTTCAATACGCTGGCGGAAACCTCGGTGGTGTTATCCCTCAACGAGATCCCGGCGGAAAAAGCCAGCCGCGTCGGCAGCGGCCTGGCGGAACTTGACCGGGTGCTGGGGGGCGGTGGGCTGGTAGTAGGCTCGGTGGTGCTTATTGGCGGCGACCCCGGCATCGGCAAGTCCACGCTCTTGATCCAGACCCTGGCGGCCATCAGCGCACACGCCCCAGTGTTGTACATCACCGGGGAGGAGTCGGCACAACAGATCGCCCTGCGCGCGCGTCGTCTCGGCTTGAACGGCGACGGCGTGCGCCTGCTGGCGGAAAACCGGGTGGAGCAGATACTGGCCACCGCCGCCAGCGAAAGGCCCGCAGTGATGGTGATCGACTCCATTCAGACGGTGTACACCGATATTCTGCAATCCGCCCCCGGTAGTGTGGCCCAGGTGCGCGAGTCGGCGTCGCAACTGGTGCGTTTCGCCAAACAGTCGGGCATCGCGCTGTTTCTGGTGGGTCACGTGACCAAAGACGGTACCCTGGCGGGTCCGCGCGTGCTGGAACACATGGTGGATACGGTGTTGTACTTCGAAGGTGATAGCGGCAGCCAGTTCCGCATTATCCGCGCCATCAAGAATCGCTTCGGTGCGGTGAATGAGATCGGGGTCTTCGTCATGACGGAGACCGGTCTGCGGGAGGTGAATAATCCGTCCGCCATGTTCATCAGTCGCCAGGGTGACGCGGTGCCGGGCAGTGTCGTGCTGGCCACCCAGGAAGGCACACGCCCATTGCTGGTGGAGGTGCAGGCACTGGTGGATGAGAGCCATTCGCCCAATCCGCGACGGGTGTGTGTCGGGTTGGACCAGACGCGTCTGGCCATGTTGCTGGCGGTGCTGCATCGGCATGCCGGCATCGCCATGTTCGATCAGGATGTGTTTGTCAATGTCGTGGGTGGCGTGCGCGTGCTGGAGCCCGCCGCGGACCTGGCCGTCATCGCCGCCGCCGTGTCGAGCCTGCGCAACCGCCCCCTGGGCAAGGATCTGATCGTGTTTGGCGAAGTGGGGTTGGCGGGGGAGGTGCGTCCGGTGCAGCGTGGTCAGGAACGTATACGCGAGGCGGCCAAACTCGGGTTCAAGCGCGCGGTGATCCCGGCGGGCAATAAGCCCAAGAAACCCGACAGCGGGATTGAATTGCACCCGGTGCGCCGACTGGATGAGGCCTTGGACGCCATCTTCCAGTAGACAGCAGGCGTCGTCCCGTCGGTTACTTGAGGTAGAACTGCATGCGCGATCCGGCGACCTCGATGATATCGCCGTTCTTCAATTCCTCGCCACGCCCTGGGACCAACTTGCCGTTAAGCATGGGGGTGCCGCCGTCACCGCCCGGGAGCAAGCTGTAACGGCCTGCACCGTTGCGGATGATGACACCCGCCATTTTGCCGGCGCGCCCGAGATTGGTGGTGGATTTAACCAGATCGATACGCTTGCCGCTGTTGGCGCCGCTCAATACAAATATCGAGCCGATGCGCATGCCGGCAGGGATAGGGGCGGCGGGTGCCGGTGCCGGTTTATCAGGTGCCTGCGCCGCCTTTGCGTTTTCCGCGGCACTCGCCGCCATTTCCTCGAACTTCTGCGGTGTAATGATCATGGTCTTGGCCAGATCACTTTGTGGACGCAGGGCATTCTCGTCCACATAGCCCAGGCTGTGTTTGCCGATGACGATCTCGTCACCGTTCATCAGGTGGTGCTTGCTGATGCGCTTATTGTTGACCAGCGTTCCGTTAGTGCTGTTTAGATCCTGCACGAAGGAGTCGTTGCCAACAGTGAAGATCGTGGCATGACTGCCGCTGACCGCGAGATTGTCCAGCAGGATGTCGCTGCCGGGACGCCGTCCGATCACCATATCGCCTTGTTTCATTACAATCTGATCGATGACGACGCCATCAAATTTGATCACCAGTTTTGGCATTGTTTCACTCTCAAGTCATGTGCATCGCTAGTATAAATCTCGCCTGACAACCCGTCAGCCATTCCATGGCTATTTTTTTGGCCGGGAAAAACGCTTCCCGGTGCGCACCAGAACCACCGTGATATTATCCGGCCCCCCGCGTGCATTGGCTTCCCTGACCATGAGTTGGCTTGTCTCCTGGGGATTTTTCCCATACTGCTGCATCACCCGTTCGATATCGGCATCGGCCAGCACATCACTCAGTCCATCCGAGCATAGCAGATAGAGATCGTCCTTTAAAAAAGTCTGGATATTGATGTCAGCGGTGACGCTGGGATCGACGCCCAAGGCCCGGGTCACGAGGTTTTTGTTGGCGGAGGTCCTGGCCTCCTCGGGTGTAATCAACCCGCGCTTCAGCAGCTCCTGCACCATGGAGTGATCTTCGGTGATCTGTTGCAGCACCCCTGAGCGAAAACGGTATAGGCGGGAATCGCCGACGTGCGCCACAGTCAGCATATTGGACTGAAACACGGCGACCACCACAGTGGTGCCCATGCCGTTGTATTCGGGTTTGCTGTGCGATGCCTCGAATATGGCATGGTTGGCCAGCTGTATGGCGGTGTGCAGGGCGCTGACTTCTGGTGGTGTAGCCTCGTCGGCGGGTGGTGTGGTTGCCTGACACAAAGTGGCGTGCAAGTGACGCGCAATAATATCCACGGCCATGGCGCTGGCAACCTCGCCGGCAAGGTGTCCACCCATGCCATCCGCCAGGATGGCGATACCTTTATCCGGCAACAGCATGTAGGCGTCTTCATTGCGGTTGCGCGCCACGCCTGGATCTGAAATGCCGATGATTTCGAGCTTGCTCATGCGGCCCCCAGGTCGATCTGCAACTCGCCGCACAGACACTCGCGCAGGGACAGGCTGAATTCCTCCCCGGTTTGAAAACGTTCGTCCGGATTCTTCTGTAACGCCCGGTCGATGATGGGCGTCAGGCAGGCGGGTAAGTCCGGGCGCCGTTGCGTGATTTCCGGAGGCTGCTCATTGGTTATCTGATACATCAGTGTGGCCATGGAATCACCCTGAAACGGTTGGCTGCCGGTAAGTAGTTCATATAACAGCACACCTAATGAGAATAGATCAGAACGGCCGTCCACGTGGCGGCCCATTAATTGTTCCGGCGACATGTACGAAGGACTACCCAGTATAACGCCTGTCTTGGTGCTTTTGTCCGCCGTAATACGTGCAATACCAAAATCCGTCACCTTGACGGTGGCCTTCTCCGCGTCGTACATGATGTTGGCCGGTTTGATATCGCGATGCACGACATCGTTGCGGTGCGCGTAATCAAGCGCCTCTGCAATGCTGCAAACAATAGCGGCGACCCTGTCCAGCGATAGCAGGTTGTCTTGCTGTGTGTACTGAGTCAGGTCCTTGCCTGCCAAGTACTCCATGGCGATATACGCCAAGTCGTGTTCTTCGCCGGCATCGTAGATAGTGACGATGTTGGGATGATTGAGGCGGCCGGCGGTTTCCGCTTCGCGGAAAAAGCGTGTTTTTACACCCACGAGTTCACTCTCCGCAAATTCCGCGCCCAGCGCCAGGGTCTTGATGGCGACCACACGGTTTATTTTTGGATCGCGTCCGAGGTACACCGCACCCATGGCGCCCTTACCCAGCTCTTTTTCCACCTGGTAACGGCCGAGGGTGGGTTTCTCACGCGCATTGTCGAGGATGAGTGTGCCGCCGGGACCCGTTGGCCCGCCATGGTGCAGGCTGTCAGAGGCCTTCTGCGCCTGTTTGCGGCGCTGGGCGACGTCGCGGAATTTTGCGCTGTGTTGGCGGATGTAGTCGTAGGCCGCCGCGGCCTTGTTGAACTGGCGCTTGCGTTCGAAGTCCAGGGCAAGATTGTAGATGAGATCGAGCACCGAATTGTCCACCGGTAACGACAGGAATTTGTCCAAGGCCATGTCGAGCTGACCCTGGCCTTGAAAACTCAAACCCAGCAGGCGGTTGGTCTGGGCGGCGTCGGAGTCCCCTTGAACCTTCTGCTGTTCGGTGGTGAAGAAGCGTTTGGTCGTCAACAGCAAGTGGCCAGTGAGTAGTAGCAGGGCGGGGGATGCGGTCTGCAACCACAGCTGCTGACTGATGAGCAAATAGTGTTCGCCGCCCAGCAGCCCGATAAAAAGGGCCGCCGACACAAAGGCGGCAGGGCCCGCGGACAAGGACGGCAGCAGGAACATAAGATAAAGCAGAAGGCCGACGTAGATACCAGGCTCCACCCACACGGC
>JAYUBZ010000273.1:0-4314 GCA_043740595.1 Gammaproteobacteria bacterium | reverse complement strand
TCTATCGGCCAACGCGTGGCGCGTCGACAATACCGAGCGCCTGGATTGGGAGCTTTGGATCGCCAGTCAGCAACGACGCATCAAGGCCAACACGTTGGCGGGGCTCCTTGCCCAAATCGAGGCCGAGACACTGGTGGTTCCGGCGTTCGGCGCGCAGCTCTACCAACTAGCTAATCCGACGCAGGCTCATCCAATAGTGCAAGGTCCGAAGATCCCCTGCTTTCCCCCGTAGGGCGTATGCGGTATTAGCCCGGTTTTCACCGGGTTGTCCCCCGCTACTGGGTAGATTCCTACGTGTTACGCACCCGTCCGCCACTCTACTCAGGGTTGCCCCCTTTCGCGTTCGACTTGCATGTGTTAGGCATGCCGCCAGCGTTCAATCTGAGCCAGGATCAAACTCTCCAATTATAAAACTTGGCGTCCCATACTGGTATATGGAACAAAACTATTTGCCGGAATTGTGCCGCTCACTTTTTTACGAGTTTGCTTTGCAACTCCAGCTGGTCTCTCATTGACCTAAGCTCGACTAAAGCACCCACACAAATTACTTGATCCAAATTTTTAAAGAGCGGTTACTTTGTGCACCCAGGGGGCCTCACAGAGCGGCGCATTATACGCGCCTACCTCAGTCCGTCAACGAGTTCTTTGCAAAAATGCTAAAAAAATTTACTGCCGATTTTTTAATCACTTAAACAACGAATTTCACGCAACAGAGCCGGCAAGTATACCATGAAAATTATGGCTGACTAGATGGCTAGCCTCTTCTAGACTGGGAACTAGGCAGATTAAGTCCCTTTGGAGCGGGCCTACACCTAACATAAGGCGGATTTTAATACCCCATCCACCGATAGAAACGCCTTATTTGAGGATGATCCGGGCAAACTTGCGCTTGCCGACCTGCAATACATACGTGTCGCCCCGACACAGTTTTATGGCCTTATCGCTGATTTTGTCGCCATTTACCCGGACTCCGCCTTGATCAATCATACGATAGGCCTCCGAGGTGCTAGCGGTCAGATTGAACTGTTTTAAAGCAGCAGCCAGGGGGATTTCCCCGGTGGGAGGCGAAAATTCGAACTCCGGCATATTCTCAGGAACGGCCCCTTGCTGAAAACGCGCAACGAAAGCCTGCTGTGCCTGCTCGGCAGCGCCGATGCCATGAAAACGCGCCACAATTTCCCGCCCAAGCCGAAATTTGATGTCGCGCGGGTTAAGTCCCTGCGCGACTTCCCCCCGCCACAGGTTGAGGGTGTGGCTGGATTCGAAGGAAAGCAGCTCCAGATAACGCCACATTAACGTATCCGAGATAGACATTAACTTGCCAAACATGTCCTGGGGGGCTTCGCCGATGCCAATGTAGTTACCCAAAGATTTCGACATTTTATTGACGCCGTCCGTGCCCTCGAGCAGGGGCATGGTTAACACCACCTGTGCAGCTTGGCCAAAATGCTTCTGCAACTCCCGTCCCATGAGCAAATTGAACTTCTGGTCCGTACCCCCCAGCTCCACGTCCGCCTTCAGCGCCACAGAATCGTAACCCTGGATGAGTGGGTAAAGGAATTCATGAATCGCGATCGGCTGGCCGCTGGTATAACGTTTATGAAAATCATCCCGTTCCAGCATGCGCGCCACCGTATGGGTCGATGCCAGCTGGATTAATTCCGCAGCGGGCATCCCCCCCATCCAGCTGGAATTAAACACGACCAACGTCTTTTCCGCGTCGAGTATCTTGAAAATCTGCTGTTCATAGGTGCGGGCGTTTTCCAGCACGGCGTCCCGCGTCAGTGGCGGGCGGGTGGTGTTTTTGCCCGTGGGGTCGCCGATCATGCCGGTGAAATCGCCTATAAGGAAGATCACCTCGTGACCGAGGTCCTGAAATTGACGTAATTTGTTGATCAGGACTGTATGGCCCAGGTGCAGATCCGGCGCCGTCGGGTCGAAACCGGCCTTGATGCGCAGACGCCGGCCGGATTGCAAACGATCCACCAGGTCCTGTTCCAGTAATATCTCTTCCGCCCCGCGCTTTATCAACGCCAGGGATTCTTGCGCCAGGCTCATAGGGATGCAAACCGTTGGGTATGAAAAAGGGGTTGCAAGGTTACCATGGCCCATAAATGAGGGCCACATTACCCAACTCAGGCTTCAAATTTGCCCTGAAATTAGGCATAAAACTGTTTGTTGCCCTGATTATGGTTTAAAATGAAGCCATTCTGGTGGGAAAAACGTTCAACAACAATTATCTATGCCTTCGATTTTTGATAAAATTTTAACCCGCTTTGGGTTGCACAACACTGCCCTGCACCACGCCGTCCGGAACAGCGGGCTACGGCCGTCTCGTCGCGCCTGGTTCCTGAGTCTGGTAGTGCTGCTGACCACGGTGACCATTGCCTCGATCCGTCCCTCGGACGTAATGCTGACGCCACCCGGCGACATGCCCGTTATGCCGCCTACCCAGACAGTGGATATCACTGATATACACGGGGATACACTGCATACCGTTATTCCAGGTTATCCAGGGGCGTCAGACTCGACCAGCCTGGTACCGGATGCCAGGGAGGCAACACCGTGGACCCGCGTCATCATACACCGCCGAGATACCCTTGCCGGCGTGCTCGCCGCGGCCAAGGTGGATGTTGGTGACATCGCTGAATTTGCCCGCACCCATCCCGAAGCACGCGAACTCTACCGACTGTTTCCAGGACAAGCGCTACGCTACCGCACCGATGCGAAGGGCCAGCTGACCGACCTCGTCTACCCGGTCAGCGATCTCGAGCAGCTGCATCTCAAGCGGCTGGGCAGTGGGTTTGAGCTAACCCGCGATAAACAAGCTTTCGATACACGCTTGGCGTATGTCACAGGCAGCATACAAAACTCCTTGTTCGTCGATGGCCAGAATGCCGGGCTGACCGATGCGCAGGTCATGCAATTGGTGGATATCTTCGGTTGGGATATCGACTTCGCCCAAGACCTGCGGCCGGGAGACAGCTTCTCTGTCGTCTATGAAGAAAATTTCTCCAACGGACAGAAGCTCAACGATGGTCCCATTGCCGCCGCGGAGTTCGTCAATCAAGGCAAGGTTTATCGCGCCATCGGGTTCCGCGATGAAACGGGAACCCTGAGTTATTTCTCACCCAACGGCATGAGTCTGCGGCGTGCGTTCCTGCGTTCGCCAGTGAAATTCAGCCGCATCACCTCACGCTTCAGCTTGAAACGTTTCCATCCCATCCTCAAGACCTGGCGTGCCCACACCGGTGTGGACTACGGCGCCCCCATAGGAACGCCGGTCATGGCCACGGCCAGCGGACGCGTAATCTACGCAGGGGTCAAGGGCGGCTACGGCAATGCTATTATGCTCAAACATGGCGGCTCCTACAGTACGCTCTACGCACACCTGTCACGCTTCCAATCCAAAATCCACGTTGGCATCTATGTGGAGCAGGGTCAGGTCATCGGCTATGTCGGCCAAACCGGTCTTGCCACCGGACCGCATCTGCATTATGAATTCCAGGTGGACGGAACACACCGCAACCCACTCACTTTCCATTTTCCCCAAGCAGAACCCGTCCGGGCGGAACAGAAAAAAGACTTCCAGCAGCTGGCGCAAACACTCAGCCGTCAACTGGACCAACTCAGCCGCAACGCGCTTGCCCTGAACAAGTAGCCGCCTGCCTCTTGTTTCTTGCCGTCGGCTATCCGACACTGGCGTCATGCACTACATAGGATTAATGTCAGGCACGAGCGTGGACGGAATCGATGCGGTACTCGTGACCATCGACGAGCCGGGGCGTATCCATCTCCTGGCCACTCACCAGCACCCCTACCCGCCGGATATTCGCGCTCAAATCCAGTGTCTCAGCATCGCCCAGTGCGGGCATGGAAATTCCAACTACAACGAACTTGAACACGCCGGTGAATTGGACATGGCGCTCGGGAGATTGTTTGCCGACGCGGCCAACCACGTGCGCGAACAGACCTCGCTCCAGGCAAGCGCCATACGCGCGATCGGCAGCCACGGCCAGACACTGCGCCACCGACCGCGCGCCGACCATCCCTTTACCATACAGATCGCCAACCCTTCCGTGATTGCCCAGGTCACGGGCATTACCACGGTGGCGGATTTCCGCGCGCGCGATATGGCGGCCGGCGGGCAAGGGGCGCCGCTGGTGCCGGCATTCCATCGCTGGCTGTTTCATCGGACGGGTAGAGCGCGCGTCATTGTGAATATCGGCGGCATCGCCAATATCACCTATCTACCGAAAGCGCTGTCCATGCCCATCATCGGTTTCGATACCGGCCCAGGCAACACCTTGCTCG
>JAYUBZ010000272.1:0-4707 GCA_043740595.1 Gammaproteobacteria bacterium | reverse complement strand
CAGGCGTGATCGGCCGCGCTTAATACGCTGGCGATGTCGGGGGTGTCGGCATCGATGGCGACCAGGCCGATGCTGACGCCGACGCAAAATACCTTAGTGTCCCAGACGAAACGGAATTCCTGCATGCCCTCAAGCACGTCGTTGGCGATGCGCATGGCGGAGTCGATGGAGCATGCCTCCAGCAGCACGCCGAATTCGTCGCCGCCCAGACGTGCCAGGGTGTCCGACTCACGCAGCTTGCTGCTGAAAATGCCGGCAAGTTGGCGCAGCAGCTCATCCCCGGATTCGTGTCCGCAGGTATCGTTGACGATCTTGAAGTTGTCCAGGTCGATGTAGAGTAACGCGTGCCGACGATCGCCGGACCGGCTGCTGTCGATGTGCTGCTGCAGCAGGTGTTCAAAGGCGCGTCGGTTGGTAAGCCCGGTCAGCTCATCGTGGCTGGCCTGCCACGAAAGCTGCTGCGCCAGGCTGCGGGCCTTGCTGACATCCCGAAACACCAGAACGCTGCCGACCGTTGCCTGCATTTCGTTGCGTATCGGCGCGCGGCTGCCTTCGATGAGGAATTCCCGCCCGTCTCTGCGCAACAACAAGGCGTGGTGGCTGTCGCTGCGTTGTGCCCCGCCTGCGATCACCTGGGTAGGCGTCATTTCGAGCGGCGCGCGCGTGATTTCATCGAACGTGCAGAAAATCCGGTTCAAGGGGGCGCCGCGCGCCCGCTGCGCGGACCAGCCGGTCATCTCCTCGGCCACCGGATTGATGTGGTCGACGTTACCCGCCATGTCGGTGGTGATAACGGCGTCGCCGATGGAGTGTAGAGTGATCTCCGCCAGTTCCTTCTCGCGGAAAAGCTCGTCCGCGGTCCTGGTCGCCCGCCGGGTGACCAGGACCGCGGTAATGATCCCGAGGATCACGGCGATGGCGCCCAGGACCATCATGGAGACCGACGCATAGCGATACTCATGCGTGACTTGTCCGGTGACTTTGCGCGCTGCTTGATGCTGCAAGCTGAGCAGCGCGGTGAGTGTGTCCAGCACTTTGTTCTGCAGAGGAATGCCTTCCTGCAGCAGCATGCGGTTCGCCTCCTTTATCCTGCCATGCCTGATATTCTCCACCACTTCCAGCTGCACCATCACCGCCTTTCCGATCAGCCTGCCCTGTTGTGCAATGATTTCCTTTTCTTCCGGGCTCAGGTCCATCTCCATCCAGCGTGTCCGGGCGATCGCGAATTCCGTGGCCTTGGCATTGAACTGCATATATTGCTCATCCAACTCGAAGGGATCGCGGCTCAGCGTCATGGCATGCAGCAGCAGCGCGCGCTCGCGCGCCGCCGAGTACATGGTAAAGACCAGGTCGGTTTTAGCATTCTGTTGTTCGACGAGGGCCTGCATCTCATGGCTGATCATCGCCATCTGCCGCACGCCGAGCGCAGCGATGCCAACCAGCAGGATCAGCACCAGGGCAAACCCATAGCCGATGATGTGTTTGGAGTGCCTGAACGTTGTCGCCTTACGCGCCATGTTCGAACCGCCGCTTGATGTGGGTTGGGTACAGGCTCCTGGAGATAAAATAAATATGGGCGCTCACGCATCCTGTGATCGCCGTATGGGTCGGGTATTTGCATTCGAGGGGGCGCATGGCGTGTCTGGCGACACTCGCTTCCTGCGGTACTGGCAAGGCATCCTGTTGTGGCCCGGGACAATTCTACGATTGCCGGAAACCCTTAAAGTCAGCGGGTTCTCTCGAACGGGATCTAGGTCCTGGTAAGGCTAGTTTTTTGTGCGGGGCCTATAGCATCAACTATAGACCTTATTCTTGTAGGGTGCCCATCAGGGGGCGGCTGGCGAGTCTGCCGCACTCAATTTTGCAGAGGGATTTTCCCGGTATCGGCCTGGGGCCGGCGTTGCGGGAGTGTCTCTTGGAGCGCACGCATCACCCGTTGCGCGGTAGCGCGGTAGCCGGTGAGCTTGCCACCATAGATACTGATGATGCTTGGCCTGTGGGGATCGTCCACCTGCAGGCGCGTTTCCCGGGGGCGATGAAACGTTGACCCGGCGCCGCTGGGCAGGACACGCAGTCCGGCGAAACTGTCTTCCACCGCCAGTGGGCGCGCCGGAAAATAATGCGCCAGGGTTTTTTGTAAATAGGCAATTTCCGCCGGCAGGGGTTGCACCATGGCCAGGTCGCCGGTGTAGATGGATTCGGTGGTACCGACCAGGGTGCGGTCATACCAGGGCATGACAAACACGGCGCGACCATCCTGCGGCGCTTCCAGATAATAAGCACCCTGGGTGAGTCGACCCGCCAGCAGGATGTGGGCGCCCTGGACCAGCTGGATGTCCTGCACCGGTTGAGCCGGTATAAACTGCCGCAGCACCTGGTTGGTCCATGGACCGGCGGCATTCACGACACACTGGGCGTGACAGGTGATGTCCGCAGCGGGGGTGGAGTAGTTCACGGCGTAGCCCGCGGCATGGCGCTCCGCCGAGACAAAGCGCGCAGGACAGGCAAGCTCCGCCCCCAGGGCTTGCGCCGAGCGCATCACCGCGCGCGTCAGGGCGGCGTCGTCGGTCTGTGCGTCGAAGTAACGAAACACGGCCTGCAGGCCGTCCGTGATCAACCCGTCCAACTCCGGCCAGTGCGCCCGCGGGAGAGAGGCGAAACGACAGTCCGGCGCGAGGTTGCCGAGCAACGCATACAGCGAGAGGCCCGCGCGTATTTTCCATGGACGGCGCGAGGTGATGGCGTAGATGGGGATGTGAAATGCCAGCCGCCGTACCAGATCCGGCGCCAGTCGCAGCAGCAATTCACGTTCACGCTGGGACTCGCGCACCAGGCCGAATTGGGCGCTTTCCAGATAGCGCAGCCCACCGTGGATGAGTTTACTCGAACGGCTGGAGGTGGCACTCGCCAGCCCGGTCTTTTCCAGCAGCAGCGTGCGGTGGCCGGACGCCGCCGCCGCCTGCGCGACCCCAACCCCGTGGATACCACCACCGATGATGACGACGTCGTACGCGACGGTCATGCCGACGCAGTGCGCTGCAATTCGAATTCCGCGAGCATCTCACCGATGGCGAAGGTCTCGATCAGGTCGACGCCGCGCTTGGCCAGGTGGATGGCGGTGAGCGCATCGGTAATTTCATACACCGCGAGCTGGCCGCCGTTGATGCGCAGGTTGCCCCAGCGCGGCAGATCCAGCGCGTCGCAGAAGAAAAATTCCGGGTGCATGGCCTTCACCGACTCCAGATGGCGGTGACGCCATTTTTCCAGGATGACGCCGATGGAGGGATAGCCGTTGCGCCGCGCAGTGCGCAGAAACTCGATGGAATAGGAGATCAGCGTGCACTGCTTGAACACATGGCGCAGTTCGCGCACGACCTGGTGCAGGACCAGGTCCACCCCGAAGCGCTCGATGGTCACGCGTTTGATTTCGACAAACGCCCGCAGGTGCGGATGGCGTCCCAGCAGCTCGGCTAACTGCGCCAGAGTGGCGATGGGTGTCTGGGCATAGCGATAGCCGAAGCGGTCGAATTCGGAGACGCGCAGGTTATGCAGGCGATGCAGGGAGAACTCGTGCACCATGCCGTTGACGCCGCAGAGTCGTTGCAGGTTGCGATCATGGAACAGCACGGGTACCTTGTCGGCGGAGAGTTGGATGTCCACTTCAACGTAATGCGCGCCGGCCTGTATGGCCGCCTCTATGCCCGCCAGGGTGTTTTCCGGATAGTGCAGGGTATAACCCCGGTGGGCGACGAGTTCGGGTAGGTGCATGGTGCGCTATACTGTACTCGATTCATTCCGGCGTGAGAACATCGCCGTGTTGATGTGGGCGGCATCCGCGCGCTGATGTGCCGACCCATAGAAAAACACGCCATCCAGCGGCCCGGCGTCCAGTTGTGTTGGCGGGCGCCCTAAGACAGGGAGAGGGTACCCTCATGGTCAAGATCAGCCTCGTGGTTTTCCTCCTGGTATTGCAGTTGTTGCTGGTGTCGGTGTTGCTGGCCGTGTTTGCCATGCTCAAGGTGCGCAAGCTCTCGACCCGCCTGGCCGCCACGCGGGCGGCGTCGGTTCCGCCGCCCGCGCATACGGCCGGTGCGCCAAAGGATGTCGCGCAGTATCTGGCTACGGAATTGCAGCGCACACGCGGACGTCTGGAGGGCCTGGGTGGCGCAACCCCCGGCGCTGGAGCCAGTGCCAGTGCCGCCGGGCGGCTGGCGCTGCGCGCCGAGTTACTGCAAATGGAGGCGGAATGGGCCGGCCAGACGGAGCACGACGCCGCCGCCTGGAGCCGGCTGGACCAGCGTCTGCAAGGTTTGCTCGCGCAGGATGCCGCCGCACCCATGCCTCCCGCTCCGTCCGCCGCTCCAGCGGGCGGCTCAGACGTGGTCGAGACCAAGGGCCTGTTCGACGAACAACACGCCACCATCGAACAGCTGAAGGCTGACATCGCCGCCGCCGTGTCCAGTTCCGACGCCACGGAATCCCTGCAAGCCAAGCTCGACAAGCTTGGGCGCACCGCGCGAGAGCTCACCTTTTGCGTATCCATCCTGGAAGACGAGAATCAGTTTCTGCGTGATCAGGTGCAGGCCTTGCTGCGGGAAGGGTAGGCACTACGTTGGCATTTGGCAATTGATAGCATTCGCAGGCTGGCGTCCAGTATTATTCCCAAAATAATGGATTTCCCAATATTTCTCCAAGACGGGTAACCAT
>JAYUBZ010000271.1:0-7566 GCA_043740595.1 Gammaproteobacteria bacterium | reverse complement strand
CGGCTCATCACATCCTGGGGCTGTAGCAGGTCCCAAGGGTATGGCTGTTCGCCATTTAAAGTGGTACGCGAGCTGGGTTTAGAACGTCGTGAGACAGTTTGGTCCCTATCTGCGGTGGGCGTTGGAGATTTGAGAGGATCTGTCCTTAGTACGAGAGGACCGGGATGGACGTACCTCTGGTGTTCCGGTTGTCATGCCAATGGCATTGCCGGGTAGCCAAGTACGGTCGGGATAACCGCTGAAAGCATCTAAGCGGGAAACCCACCTCAAGATGAGATCTCCCTGAGAGTTTAACTCTCCTTAAGGTTCGTCGAAGACTACGACGTTGATAGGCGGGATGTGTAAGTGTAGTAATGCACTGAGCTTACCCGTACTAATTGGCCGTGAGGCTTGACCATATAACACCCAAACAGTTTGGTTGTTTGGACTGATATACTGGCCTGAAGCAACATATCTCGCTTTACTGGTTAACTACCTGAATTATTTTATTTCTGATGCGATGCTGTTGTTAGCGCGCACAGTAACGAATTGCCTGGCGGCCATAGCGAGCGGGAACCACCCGATCCCATTTCGAACTCGGAAGTGAAAACGCTCAGCGCCGATGATAGTATGGGGTCTCCCCATGTGAAAGTAGGACACTGCCAGGCTTATTTCCCAAAACCCCACAAGGAAGCTTGCGGGGTTTTTCTTTTTTTGGAGTTTCCTTGGCTGTACTGTAAGCGATCACCAAACAACGTACATGATCAACCAGAGCTGATCTGATTCCTGTCGATGTCGCCGGGTAGCAACGCTTCGATAGCCTCGACGGTATCGGCCTTAGGCAGCTCAGCGAACACCCGCCTGAGATACGCATAAGGTTCCAGTCCATTGGCCTTGGCCGTCTCAATGAGTGAATACAGATTGGCACTGGCCTTCACCCCACGGACACTGTCGCTGAACAACCAGTTCTTGCGACCGATGACGAATGGACGGATGGCGTTCTCGGCCCGGTTGTTGTCGATTTCCAAGCGGCCGTCGTTCAGATAGCGAATCAGTTTGGTCCATTCGTTGTGGAGGTAGTGGAGGGCCTTGCCGGTCGCACTCTGCGGCGGCACCTGAGGAAGGGATTCCTCCAGCCAGGTACGCAGTTCCTCCAGGACAGGCTTGGCATGCTGCAGCCGATAAGCATAGCGCGCCTCGGGTGTGGCATGGCGCATCCCCTTTTCCACGCCATAGAGTTTCTGGATCAGGGCCAGACCTCGATGCGCCTTGCCCCCACGGGGGTATTTGCCTTGGGCCTTGATGGCTTCATCGAATTAAGGTCCCGGAAGGCCATTTTGCGCCGGGCATGGGCGAAGCATCCAAGGTGGGACAGGTGGTTCGTGGCCACCACGGCGTTGTAGCCGTCGTAGCCGTCGGTTTGCAGGGTGCCTCGAAAGCCGTCGAGTAAGCGTTTGGGTACCCCGGCACCGCGACTCGGATCGTAGTCATACAGGAAGATCGGCTGCTCCGGCGGACCGCCGCGCTGCAGCCACAGATAGGATGGTGATTGCGCCGTCTTGCCGGGCTCATTGAGCACCTGCACCGTGGTCTCATCCATCTGAAGAATGTCGTAGGCCAGCAGTCGATCACGCAGCAGGTTGATCAGTGGTTGGATCAGTTGGCCGGCCTGGATCATCCAGTTGGCCAGCGTCGCGCGGGAGGTCCACGCCGATGCGCTGCAGGATAGTCTCTTGCCGGTAGAGCGGCAGGGCATCCTGGTATTTCGAGACGGTGACGTGCGCCAGCAACCCCGGGGACGCCAGGCTCTTCGGGATCGGCTGGGCTGGCAATGGGGCGGTCTTGATGCACCGGCCACACGCACAGGCATAGGTCTTGCGGACATGGCGCAGTACCCGGATCGTGGCCGGGACGATATCGAGTTGTTCGGAGATGACATCACCGATCGCCGTAAGCACTGCACCGTCATGGGGGCAGCGGCGCTCGGCCTCCGGGAGTTCGTGGACCACGTCGACGCGGGGGAGCGCCTCGGGCAGGGCCTGGCGTCCACGTGGTTGCCGGGTGTGGGCGGCGATGGGCACCGTCGCACCGGGTTCTCCCGCGACAACGTCCGTGTCCGCACCCCCATCCACCTCCGCTCGTTGAACAGGCGGATCTGGTCGGGTGAGCACTGTTCGCTGCTGGCCGCATAGCGTTTAATGTACAGTGCCCTGCCTAAGAGC
Organism: Gammaproteobacteria bacterium; assembly: GCA_043740595.1. Lineage (GTDB taxonomy): Bacteria > Pseudomonadota > Gammaproteobacteria > Acidiferrobacterales > UBA6901 > JANNJF01. Next base: position 5,365 of record JAYUBZ010000271.1, on the reverse strand, counting down.
CATTTATGGCGATAGCGAGGTTGAGTCGTTCCTGTAGGAGGAGAACTTGCGTCTTGATCCGAGTGTTCTCGGCGAGCCGTTGTTCGTTCTCATGAACAACGGCGAGTTGATCCACTTGCAGTTGTTCATGGCGAACTTCCTGTGCCAGCAACAACGCCTTCAAGGCATCCATGTCATCCGGCAAAGGTGAACGTGTCGTTCGCATGCCGCGGATTATATCAAAGCGTACGCAGGAGTACGCTATAAAACAGCCGAATAATGCAGCGCCTTGTGCGGCGTAATCCGCGTAATATCATGGCCGGCCAACAACCAATGCAGTTGTTCTTCGCTTAACGCAATCACCGCATCCGGCCAGCGCCGTGGCCAGTGGAAGCGTTCTTCCTCCAGTCGCTTGTACCACAAGGCGAAGCCGCTGTGGTCCCAATACAATATCTTCAGCTTGTCACGCCGGCGGTTACAAAATACAAACATCGCACCGGAGAACAGAGACAACCCCATGGCGCCCTCGACAATGGCCGATAGCCCGTTAATGGCTTGGCGGAAGTCCACGGGTTCGCGGTGCAGGTACACCGCGGCGACGTCGGCGAACATCCGCACGGTTCAGTCCCGCAGGGCGTGCAGCAGTGCCGCCAGCCACTGCGGCGACACCGAGGGCGGTACCCGCAGTTGCAGGCTATCGCCCAGCCGGACTTCCAGGGCCATGGCCTCGACGGGCCGTGGCACGGCGACCGGGACAAAGGGCGATACCGTGGTGGTCATACTGGACACGGCGTCTCCCATCAACTGCCGACGCCGCAGGCCGAAATATTTCGGGCAGACGCTGTGTGCCTGGCAAAACACGGTCATGTTCTGGCCACTGGCCTGTTGCGCTTGAAACAATGCGCGCTATTCATCATGTGAAAGTCTCTGCATGACAACACCCTCGAATGGAAAGATGCCACGCTAATCGTTTAGGTGGGGGTTTTGAAGGGTGGGGTTTATTTGCTTTCAATTACCCACAAATAATTTTCTGATTGAGCACGTTATAGAAAATACTTGCAGTTGTTTGTCGGATCTGGGATAGATCGATTCCGTGTTCGGCCAATACACGGTGCTGCATGGGGAAGAAGAGGAAGACGTTGCGGGAACCGAAGTCGACTGAGGTGATCCTTGGGCCGCCTATCGGTGAATGGATTGATAACGAGTTGGCGGGCTGCACGTTCAAAGACGCGCGTCTGGGTAAACGATTTCGCGCACTGCTCGCGCAGTTGTCCAGTGATCCCGGCGAGAGTATTCCACTGGTGTGCCAAGACTGGGCCAACACCACAGCGGCTTACCGCTTTCTCGCTAACGATCGAGTCAGCGAAGCGGACATGCTAGCCGGGCATTTCAGCGCGACGCGTGAGCGTTTTTCGGCGAGCGAGGGACCCATTCTGGTGCTGCATGATACGACCGAGTTCTCGTACCAGCGGGAAGATATCGAGGCTGTCGGTATCACGCGCAAAGGCGTGGCCGGCGGCGCTGAAGATGGACGCCTGCGCCACTATACCGCGTGCGGCATTCTGATGCATTCGAGCCTGGTGGTAGCGACGGACGGATTGCCGCTTGGGATCGCGGCCATCAAGTTCTGGACGCGCCAGAAGTTCAAGGGAACCAACGCGCTCAAGAAGAAGATCAACCCGACCCGCGTGCCGATTGAGGAGAAGGAGAGCATCCGCTGGCTCGATAACTTAACACAATCCACGGCGCTTGGCTTACCCACAACGCTGTGTACACATCGGTGACCGTGAAAGCGACATCTACGAACTATTCTGTGCCGCCCATGAGGCGGGAACGCACTTTCTGCTACGCACCTGCGTGGATCGCCTTGGCTTCCGACGGTACGCACACCATCGCCGCCGAGATGGACGAAGTACGCTGCAAGGGGCTACATCGCGTCCAGGTTCGGGATCGCCAAGGCAAGCTGTCCGAGGCCGTTCTCGAATTGAAATACCGACGTATCCGGGTACGACCACCCATTGGCAAACAACGGCGCTATCCCGACTTGACATTCACCGTACTGCACGCCACAGAACGCGCCACCCCGCGTGGGCGTGCCAAGATTGATTGGAAGCTGATCACGGACTTGCCCGTGGGGTCGCGCGCCGAGGCCGTCGAGAAATTACAGTGGTACGCGCTGCGTTGGAAAATCGAAGTCTTTCATAAAATACTGAAATCAGGTTGCAAGGCTGAGGTATCCAAGTTGCGCACGGCCGAGCGGCTGGTCAACCTATTGGCAGACATTCTGCGTGCTGAGCTGGCGAATCTTCTGGCTCACGATGGTGAATCGCTCAGCACCGGATGCTTCGCCTGCGCTCGTGTTCACGCCACTCGAAATCCAACTACTCGACCAACTCGTGAAAGACAACAGTCGCAACAAACATCCGCACCGCCCATCCGTTTCACACTACCTCACTCGGCTCGCGCAACTCGGGGGCTATCTTGCCCGCGCCAGTGATCCGCCACCCGGCAACGCAGTCATTTGGCGCGGCATGTCACGCCTCATAGATATTGAGCTGGGTTACCTCATCGGCGCAAAACTTGTGGGTAATTGAAAGGATTATTTGACGGTTACGGCTGATACAATAAACACAGACAGACAATCACGTAGTCGCGCGCTGGACGCTGCGGTGCATGCCCAGATGGATGGGATTGAAACAAGTGTCCGTGGGGCATCAAGCCTTGTGGACCTGAAGGCATCGATTCAGGAGCGAATCGACCACATCAAGGCCCACTTTGAGCAGCATCGTCAGACGGAAGAAGAGCACCACGCGGCATTACAGTCACAACTCAAAAAAGCGACATTGCGACTCAATGTCCTGGAAGACGAAACAGGCGCCTGAGAACCCATCTGTAGGCGCAGCAATTGCAGGCAACTATGGATGCCTTGACGAACCTGCCGAACCGCCTTGCCTATGATGCCAGGCTCGAACGTGAATTTGCGCGCTGGAAGCGTCACAAAAACCCATTAACACTCTTGGTGCTGGATGTGGACCGCTTCAAGCAGATCAATGATACCTATGGCCATAAGGCTGGTGACAAGGCACTGAAGCTGTTTGCCTTCCTATTGAAGCAGACCCGTGCGGGAAACCGACTACGTCGCACGCTATGGTGGAGAAGAGTTTGTCGCCATTCTCGCTGATACACCTAATGCTACTGCTATGAAGGTCGCGGAGAAAATGCGCGCTGCGGTTGAGGCCGCAGATTTTCACCATAGTAAGCAAAAGGTCGACATTACGATTTCAATAGGCGTCAGTAGTTTCAAGGATTCTGATACAGCCGAGAAAGTATTTCTGCGAGCGGATAAAGCACTTTACCATGCCAAGAGTTTGGGGCGTAATCGTTGCGTGGAGGATAGCGGGGTCGCGTGAAGCAGTAGGGGAGTTAGGACACCAGGATTTGTGCTCTTCGGAAGTCTGGCAGCTGACCGCTTGTCAATTAGTTTGTCCGTTCGTTCCCGAAGGGCTTGAAGTATGACTGGGTCGGGCCTATGTTTGAAACTACCACTTGAAAGAACGCACGTATGTCATCTCATCTGAAACTTGCATCGCCCTATTTTGAGCTACCCCAACAATCTGATGCTCAGGGTGGCTTGGCACAGGCCGACTCAGCGGGACGCCAAAGGTTGCGAATATTGAGCTACAATATCCAAACCGGCATCTCCAGTAGCAAGTACCACCATTACGTTACGCACAGCTGGAAGCACGTTCTGCCCTGTGCGGAGCGCATAGGAAACCTCGATAGCATCGCCAATCTCTTGAGCGAATACGATATAGTCGGCCTGCAGGAGGTGGATGCGGGCAGTCTACGCAGTGGGTTTATCAACCAGACAAAATATATAGCCGAAAGGGGGCATTTTCCCTACTGGCATGATCAGACACACAGGAATCTAGGCAAGCTCGCACAACACAGCACGGGTTTTCTCAGCCGCATCAAACCGACCTCGATTACTGAGCACAAATTGCCAGGCATGATCCCTGGGCGTGGCGCCCTGGGTGTGCACTTCGGCGAGGGCGATGGCTTGGTCTTTCTGATTTTGCATCTGGCGCTGGGTCGGCGAGCGCGACTGCGTCAGTTAGCTTACGTGGCCGAGTTGATCGGGAGCTACGAGAATGCAGTGGTCGTAGGGGATTTAAATTGCCGAGCGGAGAGCGCAGAAATGAACTGGCTGTTGCGCCACAGTGATTTGCGCGAACCGCTGGAAGGTTTGCATACTTTCCCTAGTTGGCGCCCACTACATAATATCGACCATATCCTGGTTTCTTCCGCCTTGCGCGTGGAACAGGTAAGGGTCTTGGACCACATATCTTCGGACCATCTGCCCATCGCAATGGAGATCTCATTACCGGAGCAGCTCGATCTCAACGGCCAGAATTCGCTGTATCAATATCCCACAACGACGCGTGCAGCGGCGCTTAGAATCTAACCCCAGAAATATTCCAGCAGTGCCAGCAAAGAGACTGATGCCCAAAATCGGGCATCAGTCTGTCTGTGGTGCTGTATCGATTAGCCTATGGACGGACGGTCTGAGCGGGGACGGCGTGGCGCTGATTTCCGATTTTGACCACCTACGTCTGGCCGACGATTGGCCGGGCTGGTCTGTACGCGCTGGCCAAACTTGCCCGTGTCGCGTCCGGCGGATGGGTGTCCCGTCTGCGGTTTACGTTTAGCATGTGCGCCAGGTTCCGTGCGGGCGTTGGCGTGATTGGGACGTCCACCAAACGATTTGCGCTTTGCCTGACCACGTGGGCTGCTGTTGCTGCGGCGCGGTGCGATCTTGGGTTCCATTCCCGGGACCACGTGGGCGGGGATGGCGTGTCCGGTATAGCGCTCGATGTCGCGCAGCAACCTGGATTCATCCGGTGCGGCAAATGATATCGCAGTGCCGTTGGCGCCGGCGCGGCCGGTACGGCCGATGCGGTGCACATAATCTTCTGCCGACCGTGGCAGATCGAAATTAATCACATGACTTACCCCATTCACATCGATGCCGCGCGCTGCCACATCGGTAGCTACCAGTACGCGCAGTGTGCCACCGCGCAGCTGGTGGATTACGCGATTGCGCGCGCTTTGGTTCATGTCGCCATGCAGGGCGGCCACTTTATGGCCATTAGCCTGTAAGGTTCTGGCCAGCTTGTCCGCACCGCGCTTGGTGGCGGTGAAGATTATCGTCTTGTCGACGGAATCGTCGATGAGTAGGTGCGCGAGCATGCGCTGCTTGTGCCCGTCATCGTCGGTGTGATGCAGACGCTGTTCGATGTTCTCGTGCCGAGCCTGGGCCGAGGTGATCTGGATACGCTGAGGATTCTTCAACAGACGCTGGGCCAGCTTGGCGATATTGCCTTCG
>JAYUBZ010000270.1:0-3178 GCA_043740595.1 Gammaproteobacteria bacterium | reverse complement strand
GCATGAGCGCAGGCAGCGGGGTCCGCCACAGCGAATTCAACGCGTCCCAAACCGAACCAGTGCATTTCCTCCAGATATGGTTGCTACCGGAGCGCGCGGGATTGGAGCCTGGGTACGAACAAAAACACTATCCGGAAAGTGAACGCCACGCCCAGCTGCGGTTGATCGCTTCGCGCGACGGTGACGAAGGTTCGGTGAGCGTGCACCAGGATGTGCGGGTATATGCCAGCCTCCTGCGGTCGGGTGAGTCGCTGCGATACACCCCGCCGCCGGGACGACACAGCTATTTGCACCTGGCACGTGGCGAACTGGTTGTGAACGGTGACACCTTTCTGGCCGGTGACGCCGCGACCATCTCCGACGAGCCTGCGCTGATGTTGCACGCACCGCACAGTGCGGAGTTTTTAGTGTTCGATCTCCCATAAAGATAAGCGTGCGAGCACGCCAACACCTAGATGCCTGTCCACATAGCGGAACGGCACACAGGGTCATCGCGCAACACAGCCTGACGCTGCCAGCCAGTATTTGTTAAACTAGCGCACACCTGTCAGCCGAATGCGGCGTGACAGAGGCTACCCACCAAGGTGGGGGTCCCCCGAGGAGCTTACGTGACCGACAAACCCGCCATCACCCACACACCCATCCACGATCTACTGGCACGACGCTGGAGCGGTCGCGCCTACGATGCCCACAAACGCGTCAGCCGGGGACAACTGTTGGCCTTGCTGGAGGCGGCGCGCTGGGCGCCGTCCTGTTTCGGCGACCAGCCCTGGCGCTACCTCGTGTGGGACCGGTACAGAGATCCCGTGACCTGGCAAAAGGCCTTCGAGTGCCTCGGTGTATGGAATCAAAACTGGGTGAAAAATGCACCGCTGTTGATGCTGGCCACGTCCGACAGCGTATTTCAAAAAAACGCCAAACCCAATCGCTGGGGCCAATACGATACCGGCGCATCGAGCGAGAATATCTGCCTGCAGGCCACGGCCCTCGGCCTCATGGCCCATCAGATGGGCGGCTTCGACGTGGACAAAACCCGCAAGACCTTCAACATTCCCGACGCCTATACCCCCATGGCGATGATCGCCGTGGGTTATCAGACTGCGCCGGATATTCTGAACGACGAACTCAAACAGCAGGAACTGGCGGCACGCGAGCGCCATCCCTTGGGCGAACGGTTTTTCGAAGGGGCCTGGAAGGTGCCGATCGACGAAAAATAATTGCAGCGGTGCATAATCCTCCGCCTCCTGCACAACGCCAAGCACTCACTGCGGCCATTTCTCTGATGCCATCGTACTCAAGACCATGAACGCGATACTCTGGACCGACATTGCTGAACACATCAGCACCGCCACCGGCGAGTTGTTCACGGGTGGCGACCACCGCTCCGTCGGTGGCGGCTGCATCAACACCACCGCTATCATTGAAGACAAAGGGCGCCGTTACTTCGTGAAACTCAACGATGGTCCACGCCTGTCCATGTTCGAAGCGGAAGCCGACGGACTGCGTGAGATCAGTGCGTCGGACTCCGTGCGCGTGCCCCAACCGGTATGTGCCGGGGTGAGCGGGCACCAAGCCTACCTGGTGCTGGAGTACGTTGCATTCGCGCCGAGCGACGACCAGGGGCCGGAACGTCTGGGCCGACAACTGGCATCGATGCACCGTACGCAACAAAAAACCTTCGGCTGGCGACGCGACAACACCATCGGCTCTACACCGCAGATCAACACACCCGCTACCGACTGGGTCGCCTTCTGGCAGCACCGACGACTGGAATACCAGCTGCGCCTCGCCGCTGCGCAGGGTCACCGCGGGGACATACAACGCAAAGGCGAACGCCTACTGTCGGACCTGACGCTGCTCTTCTCCAACTACAAGCCTGCGCCATCCCTGCTGCACGGCGACCTGTGGTCCGGCAATGTCGCCTACGACACCCACGCTCAACCGGTGATCTATGATCCAGCGGTTTATTATGGCGACCGCGAAGCGGACATCGCCATGACCGAGCTGTTCGGCGGTTTCGCGCCGCGCTTTTACCAGGCGTATCGGGATGCGTGGCCGCTAGACCCGGGCTATTCAGTACGCAAGCACCTGTATAATTTGTATCACGTGCTCAATCATTTGAATTTGTTCGGCGGGGGTTATCGGGCGCAGGCGGAGGGGCTGATGGAGCGGCTACTGAGTGAGGTTCGGTAGGACCCGACCCATGCGAGCCAATCCAATAGACACCAGTGCATGACATAGCGGGCACCGGCCGGCGCTACGTGTCCAGGCAGCCCACAGGCCACGGATTACTGGCCTCACTCCTCAACAATAAACCCGGAGAACGGGCATCCGGCAGCGCGATCGAATACACTTTGGGTCATTCCCAAACGATTTCGATGGACTCAGCAGGATCACGCCATGACAACCACCACACGCCAACTTGCCCAGGTCTGCGGCGCCGAGCTGCTCTGCGGCAGCGCCGACGTCGCCATTCACTCAGCCGCGAACATCGATGATGCGCAGGCCAACCAGCTGACTTTCATCGCCAATGCCCGTTATCTCCAAAAACTGACCGGCAGTCATGCCGGAGCGGTGCTCGTACCGAGGGGTACGCCGAAAGAGGCAGCGCCCAGTGGTACCTGCCTGCTCGCTGCCGACGATGCGGAAATGGCCTTTATCACCTGCCTGCTTCACCTGTACCCCACGCGCCCGAATCCGGGTACGGTGAGCCCGCAGGCATGCGTCGATCCAACGGCCGTGATCGGTGCCGGGTCCCTGATCGAGGCATTTGCCAGCATCGGCGCCGACAGTCGCATAGGCGCCAACGGCCAGGTGCATGCCGGCTGCCGTATCGGCGTCGGCGTCACGGTCGGCGAACACTGCGTGCTGCATGCGAATGTGGTGCTGTACAACGGCGTGGTGCTCGGTGACCACGTTATTATCCACGCCGGCACAGTCATCGGCAGCGACGGTTTCGGCTACAAATTCCGCAACGGCGAGCACGTGAAGTTTCCGCAGGTAGGGTCGGTCGAGATCGGCTCGAACGTCGAGATTGGCGCCAACACCTGCATCGACCGCGCCTCGCTCGGCGTCACCCGTATCGGCGAGGGTACCAAGATCGACAACCAGGTACATATTGCACACAGCGTCACCATCGGTTCGCGGGTATTGTTGTGCGGCCAGGTCGGCATCGGCG
>JAYUBZ010000269.1:0-7220 GCA_043740595.1 Gammaproteobacteria bacterium | reverse complement strand
GGCAGCGCCTTGCGCTTTTTCAATTCGGCGATAATTTTTGCCAGGCTGTCCCAGTCACGCAGTTCGCGATAGACCTGTGCCAGCAGGCCGAGTACAAGGCCGTGCTTGGGGTCGTGTATGCGCAGTTGACTCAACGTCGCCAACGCCTGCTCGTATTGCTGGGCGATGATCTGCAGCTGCGCCTGCGCCATGCCGATGGCGAGGGAGTCTTGCGGCGCGCTCTGGTGGGCCAGCGCCAGATACTCGTCGCGTTTTTCGTGGTCGCCATGTTTCTGCGCGGCATAGGCGGCGAGCAGGTAGTTGGCCTGGGGGAATTCACCGGAGTGCACTTCGATGAGCGCGTTCTTCTCCGCTTCCAGCCAGTTGTTTTCCGCCAGGGCGATCATTGCCTGTACCAGGGTGGCGCGAGCGCGCTGGGCGCGTCGTCCCCTCCGCCAGCGCGCCACCTCGCGCGGGGTATTCCACAGGCGTACCAGCAAATGCAGCAACAGATACAGCGCGACACCACCGACCAACTGCAGGATGACAAAAACCGTGAGCGACATCTCGTTGCTCCACGGTTCGCGCGCGATCAACACATAGCCTGGATTCTCAATGGCGATCAGTCCCAGGGAAACCGCGCCGAACAACACAAGGATAATGAAGATGAGGAGCTTCATGACTCGGCCTTTTTGCCGCTGAGCTTGCGCAGCAGATTGAGCGACTCGGAGATGTCAGGTAGCCGGGTGCTGAGGTGTATCTTCTGCATCTGGTCGATCTCGGCCAGTACGGCGCGCACCGGTGAGGCGTTGGTGTTGTAATACTCCCGGATCCAATCGCTGGCGATCTTGATGTTTTGTTCGAAGGTGGCGGTATCGCCCTGCAGCAGGGCGGTCTGTGCCCCGAACAGCATCAGGCGCAGGTTCTCGCGCAGGAAGTATTGCTGCTCGGGCGGCAGTAATGGTTTGCGGACGTCACCGCCGCGGCGTATGCGGATGAGGCTGGTGATGTCGGACCATATTTCGCGCGTCGTCGATTTCTTCTCCGGCGTCTGGTTGGCGCGCGCGCGTTCCTCGGCGGAAAACTTGGTATCGGTGTTAAAGGGCAGCTGGTCGATGCGTGCGCCCATACTGCCCAGGCGCAACGACATGCCGGAAATATCGATAGTCTCCAAGGACTCCAGTTGCGCGATTTCCTCGGATACCAGTTTGCGTACCGGCAGGTAGCGCGGATTGGCCAGCTGGTGCAGCTGACGGTCAGCGGCGCGCAGGGCCTCCAGCGCCAGATGGGTATCGTGCGCCAGTTGCAACCGGTGATTGGCGATCAGCATCAGCTGTTCGGTCTCCGCCAGGAGCCAGTCGCCGCGGCCCTTGCCGAAATCGTTCAATATTTTGCCCATGCCGGTTTGCAAGGTGTCCTGGGTTTCTGTCAGTGTTGCCAGTTGCTGTGCGTGCTGCGCTAGGCTGGCTTGCTGGTGTGCGCTGGCATCCTCCAGCTTATCCAGGCGGCTGAACATATCGGCGCGGTAGATGCCGCGTTTTTCGATGAAGGTGTAACCCAGGTAGGCGCTGGCCAGCAGAGCGACCACGGACAGTATCAATGCCAGCCCACTGGCAAGCGATGCGCCGCCGCCGCGCGCGATTTTGCGCGTGCCGGTGGCGGCGTTCTGTGATGGTTTGCTGGTTTCGATGTTCTCGTGGTCTTCGTTGGTCATGACTGAGTGGCCTGTGTTCTGCTGCATTGTGGTACACAACCCGTGTACGGCCTGGCGGGCCCGCCAGGCATGATTATAGGGAATTTTGCCGCGCCCGCCATGCCTGGATGGTCTGCAGGATGGCCACGTCGCTGGCATCCGTTGTCACCATGGGTTCGGTGGTGAAACCGAGTTCGCGGCAGGTGCGCGCGGTGCGCTCGCTCAACACGACGATAGGGGTGTTGAGCAGGCTAGACCGGCCGGCATCGCCGAGCATCGCGTACAGATTCTTCAAGCCCTGGGTGCTGGTGATGCTGACAATATCGACATCGCCCTGGCGCCAGTCGTGGATCAGCGACGTGGCATCCACCTCAGGACGGACCCGGCGGTAGCACTCCACGTACTCCACCGAGGCGCCGCGCGCACTCAGAGTATCACCCAGCATTTCGCGCCCGCCGTCACCACGGAAGATGACTATTTTTTTGCCCGCCACTGGTTGCATCGCCGGCAAGGCCAACAGTGCCTCGCTGTTAGCGCGATCCAGCGGTGCAATAACATCAGTGTAGCCCAGCTGATGCAGTTCCCGGGCGCTACCATGACCGACGCAGGCGAGCCGCAGATTGACGGGTAGCGTGCCACGCGACAGGATGAGCCGCATGGCCCGGGTGACGGCGTTCGGGCTGATGAAGATGGCAAGGTCGATGTGGTCCAGGTGATCGACCATGCGATACAGGGGGCGGCTGTCCTCGGGGTCGATGATTTCCACCACTGGAAACAGCCGGGCCACACCACCGGCCTGCTGGATGAGTTGGGCAAGGGGTCCGGCCTGGGGCGCGGGTCGGGTCACCAAGACACACACGCCGTTGAGATCGACGGTTTCAGCCACGACCGTAGACGTTGTTCAGGATTGCGCGCGCGCCGCGCGCCAGCAGTTCGTCCGCCAGGGCAACGCCCAGTTGTTCCGCCTGCTCCGCGGGTCCACGGATGTCGGCGCGGATGATGTGACTGCCGTCGGGATTGCCCACCAGGCCGCGTAGGTGCATATCTGTCCCATGCAGCGTGGCATAACCGCCGATGGGCACCTGACAACCGCCTTCAAGGCGGTGATTCATGGCGCGCTCGGCGCGCACCCGCAGCGCCGTCGGGGCATGGTTCAACGACGCGATCAGGCGGTGGGTCTCCGCATCCTGCACGCGGCATTCGATGCCGACCGCACCTTGCCCCACCGCGGGCAGGCTGTCTTCCACCTCGATGGCAACGCGTATGCGTTCGCTGAAACCGAGACGTTTGAGCCCCGCGGCGGCCAGGATAATGGCGTCGTAGTCCCCGGCATCGAGTTTGGCCAGACGGGTGTTGACGTTGCCTCGCAGGTCGATGATTTGCAGTCCGGGATAATAGGCGCGCAACTGACATTGACGGCGCAGGCTTGACGTGCCGACGCGCGCGCCAGGGGGGAGATCCGCCAACCGGGCATGGGTATTGGACACGAAGGCGTCCCGCGGATCCTCGCGTTCGCAGATGACGGGCATGTGCAGGCCCTCCGGCAAGGTGATCGGTACGTCTTTTATGGAATGAACCGCCAGGTCCACACGTCTATCCAACAGTGCCTGCTCCAGCTCTTTGACAAACAGCCCCTTGCCGCCCACTTTGGCCAGGGGGGTATCGAGAATGATGTCCCCTTGAGTCGTCATTTTCACCAGTTCGACCTGGAGGGCGGGAAACGCCTGCAACAGGCGCTCGCGAACGAATTCAGCCTGCCACAGGGCAAGCGGGCTTTTGCGGGTACCGATGCGTATGGTTTTCAACCGATTGGACCTAACAGAATTAGCGTGGGTGGGGGATGACCCCTAAGTTTGGTCTATCCTAAATCAAATCGTCCGGGGAATCATCCTGGACCACTGAACGATAAGCGTTGAGCAAGACGAAATGAAGCGATTAATGTTGATGGCGGGTGCTCTACTGACGGCGGTTTTGCTGGCCCAAGGCGTGTCCGCCGCAAGCCTGCCCGTGGCGGCGGACCTGCAGGGGGATGGGCACCTGGCCCAGAAGGGACGTTTGCCGGTACTGGTATTTTTCTCCGCTAAATCCTGCCACTACTGCGAGATAATGCGTTCGCTATACCTTGAGCCCATGTACACCAGCGGCGACTATGCCGGCAAGGTAATTATACGCGAGGTGCAGGTCGAGAGTGGGCTCGCCCTGCGTGACTTCGGGGGCAAGCAGGTCAGCCACGCGGATTTCGCCCACCGTTATAGCGTTTCCCTGACGCCGCAGATTATGTTTATGGATCCCGCGGGCAAACAACTGGTGCCGGCGCTGGTGGGCCTCAGTACCCCGGATTTCTTCAGCGGTTATCTGGATGAGTCCATCGATGCCGCATTGGCCAGCCTGCGCGCCATCCATCCCTGAGATTGCTTGTGCATAGATCATTGTCTAGTAGCCGTAGGGTGGGCGATGCCCACCCTACATACCAAGCGTATGTCGCTATGTTCAGTCTAGGGATTTTTTGGCTCAGGTCCGCGCCCAACGCCGCACCGACGCAGCATGTCGGCGGCTCACGTCGAGTTTTTTATCCAGGCCCTTGAGGCTGACCTGCCAGGTCCCGGAAGAACTTTTTTCGATTCCTTTGATAAATCCCGTAGCCACCAGGGCATTTCGATGGATGCGCAGGAACATTTTTTCGCCGAATTCCTTTTCCAGATTGACCAATGAATCCTCGATGAGGTGTTCTTCCGCTGCCGTGCGCACGGTCACGTATTTGCTATCGGCCATGAAGTAGAGGATGTCCTGGATGGGCACCAGCCGGATGTTGCCGCGCAGGTGCACGCTGATGTGGGTGCGGGCACTGGGTTGGTCCTGGGCTTCGTTAATATCGCGCAATTGTTTCAGGGTGAGTTTATGCGCCTTTTCCAGGGCGCTGGCCAGGCGGTCCTTGCGTATCGGTTTCAACAGGTAGTCGACGGCGTTGACCTCGAAGGCGTTCAGGGCGTGCTGATCATAGGCGGTGGTGAAGATGACGCTCGGCGGGTTTTCCATGCCCATCAAGTGCATCGCGGCCTCCAGGCCATCCATACCCGGCATGCGGATGTCCATCAGCAGCACGTCGGGGTTGAGCTCCATGGTCCTTTCCACCGCCTCGTTGCCGTTCATGGCCTCACCGACGATGGTATGACCACCTATCTCGTTCAACAGTTCACGCAAACGATCACGCGCCAGTTTTTCGTCGTCAATTATCAGTACTCTCATGGGTTTTCTCCGCGTATCGGCAGGCTGAGCGAGACCGTCAGTTGCCCCTGCTCTTCGTTGGTTTCAAGTTTTGCAAGCTTTCCGTAATAACTTTCCAGTCGTTGGCGCACATTGTCCAGTGCTGTGTCGGTGTCGTGTTGTTGAATGCGCGCCTTGGTGCGAGGCGCAGGCGCGGTGACATTGATAATGATTTTGCCGTCTTCCTCCCACAATCTGACGCGTATCCTGCCACCCTCCGTCAACGGTTCGATGCCGTGTTGAATGGCACTCTCCAGCAGCGGCTGCAGGGTCAATACCGGCATGACGGCCTTGCGCGGGAATTTTCCAATTTCCCAGTCCACGTTGAGCCGGTTGTCCAGCCGCAGGCTTTCGATATCCAGGTATTTTTGCGCGATGGCGACTTCGTTCTTGACCGGTACCAGATTTTCCTCGTCGGAGAGCATGGTGCGAAACAGGTCCGCCATATTCTCAATCGCCGTCTCGGCCTGTGCCGGTGAACTGCGCGTCAGGCTGGCGATGATGTTCATGGTGTTGAACAAAAAGTGAGGCCGAATGCGCGTGCGCAACGCCTGTATCTTTGCCTGCGCCTCCGACTTGGTGCGCTGCTTCAATTGGTGCCGGGCAAAGAAGTAACGCAATGCCAGGGCATCAACAATCGCCGCCACCGAGAGATTCTGCAGATGAAAATAGGCATTCCACTCCGGATTGGGAGAGCTGGTTACATGCGCCAGCCACAACACCCAGAGGGCGGCTTCCCCCACTACCCAGGTAATGCACAACATCAGGCAATAGGACATTGCAATGGCACGCAAGTTCGACAGGCGGTTAAGCTGTTTACGCGTCAGACACAATGCGGCGGCATTGCTCAGGGCGATCCACTGTATAAACAGTGAGATCAGGAAGACGTTGCCCAGCATGGTCTGGCTGATCGGCATCTGTGGCGACACCAGCGCAATCACTATCGCCAGCATCTCGGCGATGACGGCGACATTGAATATCGTCCAGCCATTGCAGAAGTTGGGCAGAAACCCGCTGTCTTCCAAGTCGTAAACGGCGTTGTCGTGCGCGACAAGTTTTCCCGTGACCCGTTCCTCGATTCGGGTGAGCAATACGTCAACTTGCGCGGTCAGGCGCTTGATGACGGAAGTGATATGGCGTCTGTCTAGCTGCATGGTTTAGCCTCGAAGTATAGGCATCTTTAGTTTTACATGGTAATGATTGCCTTCCTCGAAAGTCTGCATGCTGGCGGCATTTCCAAAGTGCGTTGCCAGGCGTTGCTGGATGTTTTCCTGGGCCAGCTTGTTACCCTTGCCGTGAGAATGTTTGCGCACTTCCGGCAGCGGGTTGCTGATCAGGACATTCAATGTGTCGTTCTCTCCCCACAGTTCGATCTTGAGCGTTCCGCCGCTGAAGCGCGGCTCTATGCCATGGTAGATGGCATTCTCCAGTAATGGCTGCAGGGTGAGGGCGGGCACCATGGCGCTGCGGGGTACGTTGTTGACGTTCCAGGTGATTTTGAGACGGTCTCCCAGGCGCAGCTTTTCGATTTCGAGATACTGACGGGAGATTTCGCGTTCCGCCGAAATCGGTACCAGGTTGCGCGCATCCGCCAGCAGTACGCGAAACAAATCCGCCAGGTCCTGCAGCGCGGCTTCGGCGCGCGCCGGGTCGCTGCGCATCAGGCTGGCGATGCTGTTCATGCTGTTGAACAGGAAATGCGGACGGATACGCGACTGCAGTGCCTGCATGCGCGCCTCCTGTTTGGATTTGGCGTCCAACTCGGCGCGGTGTGACACGATGAGGAAGCGCAGCCCGAGCACGCTGATGATGGCGCCGACGATGAGACTGCGAACCAGCAGGGACATGTGCCACGGGGGCCAGCGTTCGCTGGTAAGGCTCAGGTCGTACAGCGCGAAAACCATCAGCTCTGTGCCTAGGGCGATGACACCCAACAGCAGGACCACCACCAGAACGGAGGCGCCCGTTTCCGACAGACGTCGAATGAGCGGCGATGCTATCTTGAGCACGACCACGCTGATGAACGACAGGATCAGAGCGAAGGCCGTCAGCAGATTCAATTCCTGCCAGGCGGTTTCGTCAAACACCTCATTTCTGCCGATACTGATGATGGCAGCGATGATGACGGCGATGAAGATGATCCGCAGTGCAATGCTGAAGGAACCGAAGTCGGGGAAAAAATGCTGGCCCGGATTATTGGGCTTGGACATGGGGTACCTGTTTCTGACGTTGACGGAGCATGGCCTGGTCCAGGTTAATGTGCAGTGCCCTGCCTAAGAGCCAT
>JAYUBZ010000268.1:0-5179 GCA_043740595.1 Gammaproteobacteria bacterium | reverse complement strand
GCGGTGATATTTTGTCTTCCCAGGGCAAGAAAGCGGAAGCGCGTGTTGCCTATGACAAAGCCCTCGCAGGCCTGGCTAAAGGTTCGACCTACGGGAGCGTGTTGCGAATGAAACTCGACGAGTTGGGCCCGGATAAAACCGCATCGCAGCCGGAACCCAAGCCGGAGCCTATAAAATGATCCGCACAGCAACCAGGCGAGCGGTTTGCGCGCAGCGCAAGAAGCGAGTAAGGGCGCGTCGTGCGGACCATAATATGTCGGCACCACGACTCCGCCAGTTTTTGTCACCGTTGCTGTCGCTTACGTTGGCCGCGACACTCAGTGCCTGCAGCTGGATAAAAGGCGACGATAGCAACATTGCACCACCGGCCGAGCTGGTCGACATCGCACATCCCGTCACTGTCAGCACAGTCTGGTCGCGGGATTTGGGCACCGGGGCCGGCAAGCGCTTTCTGAAACTCGATGCCGGCGTGTCGGGTACAGTGATATATGCCACCGACCGCAAGGGCCGCGTGTACGCCATGCAAAAAGAAACGGGCCGGGAATTGTGGGAGACCGATCTCAAGCTCGATATTTCCGCTGGCGTGGGTGTGGGTGAGGGCCTGGTGCTGGTCGGTACCAGCAAGGGTGAACTCATCGCCCTGGCCAAGGACACCGGTAAGCAGAAATGGACGGCCAGCCTCTCGAGCGAGATATTGGCGCGGCCCGCGGTCGATCTCGGCGTGGTGGTTGCGCAGACGGTGGATGGCAAAGTATTCGCCCTGGCGACGGCTGACGGTAAACAGTTGTGGCAGCAGGAACGCAACGAGCCGGCCTTAAGCCTGCGTGGCACCAGCGCGCCGCTGGCGATCGGCGGGATCGTGCTGACCGGCTTTGCCAATGGCAAACTCAGCGCCTTCCAACTGAAGGATGGTCACATGTTGTGGGAAATTCCCGTGGCGGAACCGCATGGGCGCAGCGAGATCGAACGCCTGGTGGATGTCGATGTGCAACCCGTGGTGGTCGGGAAGCACATGTATGCAGCCGCCTACCAAGGCAAGATGATCGCCCTTGATCTGGAAAGCGGACACATACTCTGGTCGCGTGATGTGTCGACGTATACCGGCCTGGATGCAGACGCCAATAATATCTATGTGACCGACGACAAAGACACGGTCTTGGCCTTGGATATGAATAGCGGCGCCACGATCTGGAAACAAGAGCAATTGCACGGCCGCCGCTTAAGCGCGCCCACCGTCAGCGGTGATGCGCTCGCGGTGGGGGACTTCGAGGGTTATGTGCACTGGCTGTCACGCGCCGATGGACATTTTATCGCGCGCAGCCGGCCGAGCCGCTCTGCCATACTGTCGAAGCCGGTGGCGGACGGTAACGATCTCTACGTCTATAGCCAGGATGGCGTGCTCACTGACCTGCGTCTCAGTGCGCAACCGTAAACCATGTCGTTGCCACGACACCTGGGTCGTTGATCCATGAAACCCGTCATCGTCCTGGTCGGCCGTCCCAATGTCGGCAAATCCACGCTGTTCAACGCGTTGACGCGCAGCCGTGACGCCCTGGTGGCGGATGAGCCGGGCCTGACGCGCGATCGTCAATACGGTAATGGTCGCGTCGGAGACCGCCCGTATATCGTGGTCGATACCGGAGGCATCACCCAGGAGACCGACGCGCTGCGCGCGGTGATGTCGGTACAGACGCAGCAAGCCATGGAAGAGGCGGACGCCATTATCTTTCTCACCGACGGCCGCGCCGGTCTTAATACCATCGACCGCGGCATCGCGGAAAATCTCCGACGGCGCGGCAAGCAGGTGATACTGGCGGTCAATAAAACGGAAGGCATGGACCCGGAGCTGGTCACGGCGGAATTTCATTCCCTCGGCCTGGGCCTGCCGGTGGCGCTTTCCGCCGCGCACGGCGATGGCCTGCAGGGCCTCATGCAACGCGCCCTGGCAAATGTGCCGCACGTGCAGGAAGAGGCGCCGGAGGAGGACGCGGCACCGCGCATCGCCGTGGCGGGGCGCCCCAATGTCGGCAAGTCCACCCTGGTCAATGCACTGCTGGGCGAGGAACGCGTGGTGGTGTTCGACCAACCCGGCACGACGCGTGACAGCATACGCATACCCCTTGAACGCCAGGACAAACACTACATCCTCATCGACACCGCGGGTGTGCGCAAGCGCGGCCGCGTTACCGATGTGCTGGAGAAGTACTCCGTCATCAAGACCCTGCAGGCGATCGAGGAGGCCAACGTGGTGGTGTTGGTGCTGGACGCGCGTCAGGAGATCAGCGAACAGGACGTGAGCCTCGCCGGCTATATACTGGAGCAGGGACGCTCCGTGGTGATCGCAGTGAACAAATGGGACGGTATCGAGGACGCGCAGCGCGAATGGATCAAGCGCGAGCTTGAACGCAAGCTGCCGTTTCTGTCCTTCGCCAGCCTGCACTACATATCGGCACTCAATCACACCGGCATCGGCGGTCTGTTTCCCGCCATCGACCGGGCGTTTCTCTCGGCGCGCAAGGCCCTGCCCACGCCGCGCCTGAACAAGGTGATGCAGCTGGCGGTGCAGGCCACGCCACCGCCGATCTACCACGGCCGCCGTATCAAACTCAAGTTTGCCCACCAGGGTGGCAAGAACCCGCCGCGTGTGGTGATCCACGGCAACCAGGTGGCGGCGGTGCCGGAATCCTATCAGCGCTATTTGTCCAATGTGTTTCGCAAGGCCTTCAAGCTGGAAGGAACGCCGGTAATGATCGAATTCGTGCAGGGCGAAAACCCCTACGAAGGCAAAAAGAAAGTCCTCACCCGGCGGCAGCACGAAGCGGCGAAACGTATCCGGCGCATCCGCAAGAAAAAATACGCGGATTGAACACGTGTGCATAAATGCCGCTCGCTTAACTTAAAAGCGGTATTGAATCGCAGATGAACGCGGATTAACGCAACAGATGCAGGGTGGGCATCGCCCACCCTGCGTGGCTTCGGCCAACACCCCCTGGTGGGCAATGCCCACCCTACAAACGTGCATGCGCTTGGCGTTCTTGACGCCTTGCGGATAGACGATTTTTTCCAGGTTAAAACCACTCCTGTGCCAGATAGCTGGCAGCGTCAGTGATGCCGCTGGGGCGGATGCGCGGCCTCTCCGCTGTGGCCCATAATTGCTCCAGGGCATCGGCCAGCTCCCCGCGTTCGAATTCCCCCCGGCCCAGTTCTCGGCAGCGGGCGTGCTGCTCCAGCCAGTCGATCAGATACGGCTCTTCCGGCCAGTCCCCGCGTTTGACATACAACATCGGGATGGCGTTGCACGCGGCTTCGCTGAACGTGCCATACCCGGGTTTGCCGATGAGGGCATCGCCACTGCAGAGGAGATCCACAAAGGGTATCGCCAGGGACTCGATGCTGGATGTGTCCGTGCGGTTGGGTTTCCATGCCGCGGGCAGCAGCCAGTGCACACCGGGTAGGTGCGGCCAATGTTGTAGGTCTACGTGTGTGGCGATGCCACCGAGGGTGACCAGAACCAGTCGGGTGGCGTCATCGAGACGTAACTGCCGGCGTAGGCGGTCACGCTGGGCATGCCCGGTGCGCGCCACCGGTCCGATGGATCGTATTCGGGATAAACTTTCCATGGGCATGCCGGGCGTCAGGCGCAGGAAACAGGCGGCGCTGTTATAGGCCGCCAGTATCTGCGCATGGATCGCGTGCGCTTCGGGCCGTTCGCCACAAAAATGCAGATACATATCCGCCCAGTTGAGGGACGACATGGCCACCGCGGGTAGGCCGGCGTGGGCCGCCGCGGCCAGTGGCAGATAGGGTACGTTGGCCAGCAGCAGGTCCGGCGCCAGTGTGCGCAGGGTCTGCGCAGTGCTTTCGACGGCGCGCTGCCAGGCACGATGGACTTCGCGATAGGCGTCAGCGCTGGCGGCGCGTTGCACATCGAAGGCGGAGGTCATGACCATGCCGATATCGTTGTCCAGGTGCGCGTGCTGCCAGACGCCGTGAAACTGTTCTTGCAGCAGGGCGCGTGGGGCATGGCTGGCGATCGTCAGACGCAGCGATGGCCGTAGCGCGCGCAGGCGGTTGACCACCGGCGCGGTCTGGGAAATGTGGCCGTAGCCGTGGGCGGAGAGGGCAACGAGCAGATGCGGCATGGCGGTATCGAGGGTGATGAGGGGGTATGTGTCAGTTTTTATCCGCGGGCGCCAGCGTGACCGGGGTTTGCGTCTTGTCTTTCCCCTCATTGGCGGGAAGAAACAGCGCCGGGTCCACGCGGCTGTTGTTGAGGCTGATGCTCCAGTGTAAGTGCGGACCGGTGACGCGTCCGGTACGACCAACCTCGCCGATCCTGTCGCCGCGTTTCACGCTTTGGCCGGGTTGTACGTCTATTTTATGCAGATGGTTATACATGCTGATGAATCCCTGTCCGTGGTCGATGAATACAGTATTGCCGTTGAAAAAGTAATTGCCGGTACGCAGCACCGTACCGTCCGCGGGGGCGTGTATGGGGGTACCCTCGGGTGCGGCGATATCCATGCCGCTGTGGGGTTGACGCGGCTGTTTATTGAAGAAGCGTCGCAGCCCGAAGGGGCTGCTGCGGCGGCCGATGACCGGCAGATCCAGGGATAAGGACACGTTGTCGCGCGGACTCCAGGTGGTAAAGGCGTCGTGGATCGCCGCCTGATCCTTGCGTATGCGCAGCATGTCCTTGGCCGTGGGATCGACCTGGCGTTTGTTGCGGAGCGTCAGGTACTGAGCAGCGTACTCCTTGGGTTCAACCGTAAAATGCAGTTCGCGCTGCGCGCCGCCGGTGTCGGTGGCGGTGGCCGAGATGGATTGATCGCCGGGCGCGAGGTCCAGGGGCAGACCCACCACCGCCTGCCAGGTGGCATCCTGTTGCACCACCAGCACGCGGTTACCCTGAAAATACACCGTGGGTGCCGGCACCGAGGCGGCGCCCACATGCAGGATGATAATACCTCCGGGCACCGGGTTGGAGCGCGGCCACTGCGCCATGCCCGCTGCCGGCCAGCACAACAGTCCGATGAGCAAAAACGCATTGGCCGCGATGGCGGCTACGGATGCAGGGTGGGCGACCGCCAGGCGAGCCCATGGATGGGCGAGGTAGAGCGCTGTCGGGAACAGGCGCCGAGATGGCGGAAGTACTGGCGCCAGGCCCCTTGGGGCAAAC
>JAYUBZ010000267.1:0-3516 GCA_043740595.1 Gammaproteobacteria bacterium | reverse complement strand
TCGGGTCGCGTGGCCGGCCGTCTTGCCCCGCCTCAGACGATCAACCTCGGCTTTGCGCTGCTCGGTGGCGCGGCGCTAGTCAACGTGCTGCAGGCCATGCTGCTGACACCGAACATCATTACTGTGGTCATGCCCGTCATGCTCTACGCCACCGGCATGTCGTTGGCCGCACCCAGCCTGACACTGCTGGCCCTGGATGAGTACCCGCAACGCCGTGGTCTGGCGGCGGCGGTACAGGGATCCGCCCAGACGCTGTCCAATGCATTCATCGCCGGCGTGCTCTCGCCCCTGCTCTCGGCGCATGTGCTGACGCTTGCCATCGGCATGTTGGGGCTGTTGGCGCTGTCTTATCTTCTGTGGCGTTGGGAAACAGCATTGCCCAGGGAAATTCCACTGGGCCAGATTTAAATTCTACGACGTAGAGAGCGGATATCGGTTTTTGTTTGCGGGTGTTTGCCTGCGCGGCGGCAAGCCGCCACACTCCCTCAGCGCTTATTTATTCTGTTGCGCCAGATACAACCACGTCTCCACCACCGTGTCCGGGTTGAGGGACACACTGTCGATGCCCTCCTGCATCAGCCATAGCGCCAGATCCGGATGATCCGACGGGCCCTGGCCGCAGATGCCGATATATTTGTTCGCCTTGCGGCAGGCCTGAATGGCGCGATGCAGCAACACCTTCACCGCTGGATCGCGTTCGTCGAACAGCCCGGCGACCAGCCCGGAATCGCGATCCAGTCCGAGGGTCAGCTGCGTGAGATCGTTGGAGCCGATGGAGAAACCATCGAAGTGCTGGAGGAAGTCCTCCGCCAGCAGGGCGTTGGACGGGATCTCGCACATCATAATCACCCGCAGCCCGTTGGCGCCACGCTGCAAACCATTCTGCGCCAGCAGGTCGACCACCTGGGCCGCCTCCGCCACGGTGCGCACGAAGGGTATCATCACCTCCACATTGGTCAGACCCATGGTCTCACGCACCCGCCGCAGGGCACGGCACTCCAGCTCGAAACAATCACGAAAGGCCAGCGAGATATAACGCGCTGCGCCGCGGAAGCCGAGCATGGGGTTTTCCTCCCGCGGCTCGTAGCGTTCGCCACCCAGCATGTTGGCGTATTCGTTCGACTTGAAGTCGGACAGGCGCACGATCACCGGCTTGGGATAGAAGGCGGCCGCCAGGGTGGCGATACCCTCGGTCAGTTTGTGTTCGTAAAACGCCACCGGGCCGGGATAACCGGCGATGCGTTCGCGGATCTGCTGTTGCAGCTCCGCCGTTTGCTCGTGGAAATTCAGCAAGGCCTTGGGGTGTATGCCGATCATGACATTGATGATGAACTCCAGGCGCGCCAGCCCTATCCCTGCGTTCGGCAGCCATTGAAAATCGAAGGCGCGTTCCGGATTGGCCACATTCATCATGATCTTGAGCGGTAGCGGCGGCATGTTGGCGATGTTGGTTTCGTGTACCTTGAACTCCAACAGGCCGCGGTAGACCGAGCCGATGTCCCCCTCGGCGCAGGAAACGGTCATCGCCTCGGTGTCCTGTATCAAGTCGGTGGCGTTGCCGCAACCGACCACCGCCGGTATGCCCAGTTCGCGCGCGATGATGGCCGCGTGACAGGTGCGCCCGCCGCGATTGGTGACGATGGCCGATGCGCGTTTCATGATCGGCTCCCAATCGGGATCGGTCATGTCCGTCACCAGGACATCGCCCGGCCGGACCCGATCCAACTCCTGCGCGCTAAGCACCACGCGCGCAACGCCTGATCCAATACGTTGACCGATGGCGCGACCACTGATCACCTTCTCACCGCGCTGCGTCAACACATAACGCTCCAGGCGCTGACTCGTGCTGCGGCTCTTCACTGTCTCCGGGCGCGCCTGCAAAATGTACAGCCGCCCATCGATACCGTCCTTGCCCCACTCGATATCCATGGGGCGGCCATAGTGTTCTTCGATGGTCAGCGCCTGGCGCGCCAACTCCTCCACCTCGTTATCGGTGAGGGAAAAACGCAGGCGCTCGGCCGCGGACACCGCCACGGTGCGCGTACCGTGGGTGTGACTGTCGTCGCTGCCATACACCATCTTCAACGCCTTTTGTCCGAGGCTGCGGCGGATGACCGCGTGGCGGCCTTGTTTCAGGGTCGGTTTGAACACGTAAAACTCATCCGGATTGACCGCGCCTTGCACCACGGTTTCGCCAAGCCCGTAGGACGCGGTGACAAACACCACGTCGCGAAACCCGGACTCGGTATCCAAGGTGAACATGACGCCGCTGACGCCGACATCGCTGCGCACCATGCGCTGGATACCGGCGGACAGCGCCACCTGATTGTGGGCAAAACCGTTATGCACGCGGTAGGCGATAGCGCGATCGTTGTACAACGACGCAAACACCTCGCGCACTGCCCGCAAAACGCTGTCCAGCCCGCGCACGTTGAGCAAGGTCTCTTGTTGACCGGCGAAGGAGGCCTCCGGCAGGTCCTCCGCCGTCGCGGACGAACGCACCGCTAGCGCCAGATCCGCGCCCGCATCCGCCGCCAGCTTGTCATAGGCCAGGGCAATCTCCCGTTCCAAATCCGCTGGCAGGGGCAACGCGAGTATCCATTCGCGTATCTGCCGGCCGCTGCGCGTCAATGCCGTAACGTCTTCCACATCGAGCCCGGCGAGCAGTTGCTCGATACGGTGATCGACGCCATCGTGGGCCAGAAACGCCTGGTAGGCGTGGGCGGTCGTGGCGAAGCCCCCCGGCACCGTAACGCCGGCGGACGTCAAGCGGCCGATCATTTCCCCCAAGGAGGCGTTCTTGCCGCCCACCACCGGGACATCCTGCATCCCCAGGGTTTCGAACCACCGCACATATTCCGTCATGAGTCGTCCTTTATGGTGAGGGCACACCACACGCGTTATGCATGGCTGCGTGATGATCGGGAGTCGCGGTCGCCAAATACCGGCGGGGCACGATACCCGACTGACCTGCGGCAACCATGATCCAGAGGCGCAACGTCCAAAACGTCCAATTTTCTACAGGGCGGTCTGCTTCCTCCAAATCACCCGCGTCACTACATCTGGCCCCTGGCTTCTGGCAGAATGTCGCTATGCAACGCTACGTCTTTTTTATTTCCGACCGCACCGGCATCACGGTCGAAACCCTGGGCCACAGTCTTCTGACCCAGTTCGCCGGTATGCAGTTCACTATACAGACGCTGCGTTTTATCGACAACGAGGCCAAGCTGAGCGCTGCGGTCGCTGCCATCAATGGCTGTGCCCTGGATACTGGCCAAAAACCCATCGTGTTCAGCACCCTGATCGATGCGGTCCAGCGTCAGCGCATCGCCGCGAGCAACTGCGTTTTCTTCGATATCGTCGACACCTTTATATGGCCCCTGGAGAACGAGCTCGGAATCAGCTCCAGCCACACCATCGGGCAATCCCACGGCCTGACGGATACCAGTGGTTACGGTCGACGCATGGATGCGGTTAATTTCTCCCTCGCCACCGACGACGGGCAGGCCCTGCGTG
>JAYUBZ010000266.1:0-7958 GCA_043740595.1 Gammaproteobacteria bacterium | reverse complement strand
CCGGGCCGGCTGGTGGCCACGGACCTCGGCTTCATGCTGGCGCCACGCCTGAATGCGGCGGGACGTTTGGAGGATATGTCGTTGGGTATCGCCTGCCTGCTGACGGACGATGCGGCCGCGGCCCTGGAGATGGCGCAGCGTCTGGATGGACTCAACCGCGAGCGCCGCCGCATCGAGGCGGCGATGCAGACACAGGCCCTGGCGGCCCTCGACACCTTGGAGCTAGGCAACCGCCTGCCCCGGGGTCTGTGCCTGTTCGATGCGGCCTGGCACCAGGGCGTCATCGGCATCCTGGCCTCGCGCATCAAAGATCGCACCCATCGACCGGTGATCTGCTTCGCACCCTCCAGCGACAAAGAGATCAAAGGCTCGGCGCGCTCCGTGTCCGGCGTGCACATCCGCGATGTCCTGGACGCCGTGGCTACGCGCCACCCTCATCTGCTGCAAAAATTCGGCGGCCATGCCATGGCCGCCGGCTTGACCCTTGCCCGCTGCCATCTCGATGCCTTTCAAGCGGCCTTCGCCGAGGAAGTCGCACGCCATCTCGGGGAAGATGATCTGCGCGGGTGGCTGCTGTCCGATGGCGCCCTGGAGGTGCAGGACCTGGCATTGGAGCTGGCGGAGCTGCTGCGCGCCGCCGGGCCCTGGGGTCAGGGTTTTCCGCCGCCGCTGTTCGATGGACAGTTCGAATTGGTGGAGCGCCGCATCGTGGGGGAGAAGCACCTCAAGATGATATTAAGGCATCCTGAAGGCAAGCGACTGGACGCCATCGCCTTCAACCAGACCGCGGAGCACCTCCTGCCCGGCCAACAGTTGCATGCGGCTTATCGGCTGGACGTGAACGAGTATCGCGGCGAGCGCACGTTGCAGTTAATTGTCGAACACCTGGCTGCTGTTTCCCCCTGATTTGCTTTACCATAGCCCCCTATGAAAATCCGCACCCTGGAAGATTTCGTCGGCAATACCCCGCAGGTTGTTTTGCAGCGCCTGCCGGGTAAGTCGAGCAATACCCTGCTGGTCAAGCTGGAAGGCAACAATCCCGCCGGCTCGGTGAAAGACCGCCCGGCCCTCAATATGATCAAGGCGGCGGAGGCCCGCGGCGAGATCACGCCCGGCGACCGCTTGATCGAGGCCACCAGCGGTAATACCGGCATCGCCCTGGCCATGGTCGCGGCCATCAAGGGCTACAGGATGGTGTTGATCATGCCGGAACACATGAGCGTCGAACGGCGCGCCACCATGAAGGCCTTCGGCGCCGAGATTATTCTTGTCTCCAAGGCCGGCGGCATGGAGGAGGCGCGGGACCTGGCCCTGCGCATGCAGGCGCAAGGCCAGGGACGGGTGCTGGATCAGTTTTCCAACCCGGACAATCCGGCGGCGCACTATTTGAGCACCGGCCCGGAGATCTGGCGGGACACCGAGGGGAGCATCACCCATTTTGTCAGTTCCATGGGCACCACCGGCACCATCATGGGCACCTCGCGTTATCTGAAGGAAAAAAGTCCCGCGGTGCAAATAATCGGTGTGCATCCGAAAGAAGGTGCCTCTATTCCCGGCATCCGCCGTTGGCCCAAGGAATATCTGCCCAAGATCTACGACCCGTCGCGGGTGGACCGGGTGATGGAGGTGTCCCAGGACGAGGCGGAAGTCACCACGCGGCGGCTGGCGGCGGAAGAGGGCATCTTCTGCGGCATCTCCTCCGGCGGGGCGGTGTCTGCGGCGCTGCAACTGGCGCGGGAAGTGGAGCACGCCGTCATCGTGACCATCGTGTGCGATCGCGGTGACCGGTATCTGTCCACAGGTGTGTTTCCAGAATAGGGATAATCATTCATATGGAGATAGCGAACCTCATATTGGAGTATCTACGGGTAATTCTTTCCTGGCCTCCGCTGGTTATTGCATCTTTGATTTATTTTCTAGTATCTCAACGTCAGTCTATTGCTCTATTAATGGCTAGAATTAGACGGCTCAACTTTCCCGGCGGAGAATTGAATACTGAACCGTATGAAACACCGTCTGAAAATAAGAACGGAGAAACGATTTTACCTCCCGGCAAAGGAACCTCTGCAAGTAGCGGAGAAATTAAGTCTGAATTATCCAAGATTGATCCAGAGTTTACTTATTTCTTAACTTCAAGTTTGGAAGCAAACCGTCACATCATCTCAAAACTTGTAGACGTTTTATGGGGTAAGCTTGGTTTCGAACTGTTTAATCCTGGAGTTAAAACACTTAATGAGAAAATGAATCTTATCAAAGATAAGATTGATAAAAATGCATACAGAGACCTACTTAGCGTGACAAATAAAAGTGACTCACATCCAACGAGACAGGATTTAATAAATATCTACATTAAATCGAAGTATTTGGTTGACTATTTGCGTGGTCTTGCAACCAGACACTAGTACTCCGTCAAATAAGTTCTTCCGGATGCTTTGACGGGGACCCCATCTCCCAACGGGAGAGGGAAGGGGTGAGGGGGACCATAAAAGGCCTATAAATTCCCCCCGACGAGCCAGGGAGAGCGAAGCGCTGGCCCATCAATCAGGGCCACCTTGGCGAGAAGCCCCCGCTAGCGCCAGTGTGGCGTTTCCCCGCCGCAGGACGGTCGGGGCTAAGAAGACGCCGCGAGACCGAAGACACTGGGCACACGGACGTGCCCAGTGTTGACTGAGGGCCACGGCACTACGCTGTCCTTCTCCGTGCGGGTTATGCCTCCCCGAAGGGGGGCAGAGAGAGAAGGGACCCTGAGTTCCGAGCGGGGGAAAGTTTTGACGGTAAATACAAGTTCCAAACAGAATGGCGCATTATACAGGGCATGTGATGAATATTCTTGTATTTGATATAGAAACCATTCCCGACGTCGACACCGGTCGACGGCTGTACGATCTCGATGGCTTAAGCGATGCGGACGTCGCCAAGGTCATGTTCCACAAACGCCGCGAACAGACCGGCGATTCGGAGTTCCTGCGGCATCACCTGCATCGCGTGGTGGCGATCTCCGCGGTGTTGCGCCACAACGACAGCCTGCGTGTCTGGTCCCTGGGGGAGGCGGACTCGGACGAGGCGGAACTCATCCGCCGGTTCTTCGACGGCATCGACAAATTCACCCCGACCCTGGTGTCCTGGAACGGCGGCGGATTCGACCTGCCGGTGTTGCACTACCGCGCGCTGAAACACGGCATTGCCGCCCCGCGTTACTGGGATACCGGCGAGGACGATCGCGATTTCAAATGGAACAACTACCTCAGCCGCTACCACGCGCGCCACACGGATCTCATGGACGTGCTGGCGGGCTATCAGCCGCGCGCCAATGCGCCGCTGGATGAGATCGCCCAGATGCTGGGCCTGCCGGGCAAGTTGGGCATGCACGGTTCCGAGGTGTGGGGGCAATACCTGGGCGGCAATATCGCGGGCATCCGCGACTACTGCGAGACCGATGTGCTCAACACCTACCTTATCTATCTGCGGTTTGAGTTGATCCGCGGCCATCTCGCCCACAGCGCCTGGGAGTCGGAGGTGGCGCGGGTGCGTGCGTTGCTGGCGCAAGAGGCCAAGCCGCATCTGCAGGCGTTTCTGGCGGCGTGGCAGTGACGCGCGCGTTTTCCACTCAGCGCGCAACGTTCCGCTCAGCCCAGCACTGGTCATGACCATCGCCCCAGACAATCTTCCCGCCAGCGCCTCCGTTGCCATGGCGCGCGGCGACCTGGCGCAGGCGCAGGTGGAATCCATCGATTACGAAGGCCACGGTGTGGCGCACATCGACGGCAAAGCGGTGTTCATCGACGGTGCCCTGCCGGGGGAGACGGTGGTGTTCCGTTATCACAACAAAAAGAAAACCCACGACACCGGTCGCGTGGTCGAGGTGTTGCGCGCCTCGCCGGATCGGGTCACCCCGCGCTGCGCGCACTACGGCGTGTGCGGGGGTTGCAGTCTGCAACACCTGCGGTCCGCGGCACAGTTGCCCGCGAAACAGCAGGTGTTGCACGACGCCCTGGAACGCATTGGTAAAGTGCAACCGATGGCCTGGCTGACCCCCCTCGAAGGCCAGGCCTGGGGTTACCGCCGGCGCGCACGCCTCGGCGTTAAATTCGTGGAAAAAAAAGGCGGGGTGCTGGTGGGCTTCCGCGAGAAGCGCAGCGCATTCATTACGCCCCTGACGTTTTGCGAGGTGTTGGATGCCAGCGTGGCGCAACGACTGCCGGACCTGAAGACGTTGATCGAAGGCCTATCCTGCGCCGACCGCCTGCCGCAGATCGAGGTAGCGGTGGGGGACAACGCCGCTGCCCTGGTGTTTCGCCACCTGGTGCCGTTGACACCGGATGATCTGGCCGCACTGACGGCCTTCGGCCAGCAGCACGGGATACAGATGTGGTTGCAGTCCGGAGGCCCGGATAGTGTCGCGCCCTTGTGGCCGGCACAACCCGAGGCCCTGGTGTATCGTCTGCCGGACGAAGGAGTGGAGTTTGAATTCGCCGTCACGGATTTTATCCAGGTCAACGCCGATCTCAATCGCCGCATGGTGCGCCAGGCGCTGGCCCTGCTCGACCCGCAACCGACGGACAACGTGTTGGATCTGTTCTGTGGATTGGGAAATTTTTCCCTGCCCCTGGCACGGCGCGCAGCCAGGGTGCTGGGGATCGAAGGGGATGGTCGCCTCATCGACAAGGCCCGCCTGAATGCTCAGCGTAACGCCATCGGCAATGTGGAATTTATCGCCGCGAATCTGTACACGGAGACCGGCCCGGATCCCTGGGGCGACGCGCACTTCGACAAATGGCTCCTGGACCCGCCCCGCACCGGCGCCGCCGAGCCCATCCGGCGTCTCTCGCCGGACAACCTGCCGGCGCGCATTGTTTATGTCTCCTGCAATCCGGCCACCCTGGCGCGGGACGCGCAGGTGCTGGTGCACGCCAAGGGTTATCGCCTGAGCCACGCGGGGGTCATGGATATGTTTCCGCAAACCAGTCACGTGGAGGCCATGGCGGTGTTTGACCGGGCATAATGCCGTTTCGGCACACGCCTGCTACGCACACCTAAAATTATGATGATACAGGTTCATGTACTGGCTTAACTGTGTTGCTAGCCGCGATTATCGTAGGGTGGATAAAGCGCAGCGTATCCACCAAGAGCTTGGCGGCCCTGCGCCCGCCGCGGTGGATTCGGCGCTATCGCGCCTTAATCCACCCTACCGCGCTACACTATCGACATGATGATTCAAGTCCATGTTCCCAGCCAGACTCTCACCTTGCAGGACGATGCGGGACGCGTCCTATGGCGCACCCGCGTGTCCACGGGCAAGAACGGCGTGGGCGAGCGCAACGGTAGCGAACAGACACCCCGGGGTTGGCACACGATCCGCGCCAAAATCGGCGCCGGCCTGCCGGCCGACACAGTCCTGGTCGGCCGGCGGCCCACCGGTGAGGTCTATACCCCGGCCCTGCGTGCTGAGTACCCGCAGCGCGACTGGATACTCACCCGCATCTTGTGGTTGAGCGGCCTGGAGCCGGGCCGCAATCGTCTCGGTCAGGTGGACACCATGCGGCGCTACATTTATATCCACGGGTGTCCAGACACGGACCCCATGGGGGTGCCGAGCTCCCATGGCTGCGTCAAAATGCGCAATAGCGACATCATAGACCTGTACGAACGGGTGCCTGTGGGCATCCGGGTACAGATCCTCGGTGAGGACTAGGCCGCATGTCCCTGGGACCGGTTATGTTGGACGTGCAGGGCCTCACCCTCAGCGCTGAAGAGCGGGAACGGTTGCAGCATCCCCTGGTGGGAGGCGTGATCCTGTTTACACGCAATTACCAGTCCCCGGAGCAGGTCACTGCCCTGGTGGCGGAGATTCATGCCTTGCGTGAGCCGCAGCTGCTGGTGGCGGTGGATCACGAAGGCGGGCGGGTGCAGCGCTTTCGCGATGGCTTTACCCTCCTGCCCCCCATGGCGCGCTTGGGCGAGCACTATGCCGAGAACCGCAAGCGTGCCAAGCGCCTGGCAGAGACCTGTGGCTGGCTCATGGCGCGGGAATTACGGGCCGTGGGGGTGGATTTCAGTTTTGCCCCGGTGCTCGACCTGAATCGGGGCATCAGCCGCGTCATCGGCGATCGGTCGTTCCATTCGGACCCGGAAGTGGTGGCGGATATCGGTCATTCCGTCATGATCGGCATGGCCCGCGCCGGCATGGCTGCCACGGGCAAGCATTTTCCCGGGCATGGCGGGGCGGAGGCGGATTCCCACGTGGCCATCCCGGTGGACGAGCGTGAACTGGCTGATATTGTTGCCGAAGATATTCTTCCCTTCGAACGCATGATTCATTTTGGACTTGCCGCTATAATGCCGGCCCACGTGATCTATCCGCGGGTGGATGCCCAGCCGGCGGGTTTTTCGCGTTTCTGGTTGCAGGAGGTGTTGCGACGCCGGCTGGGATTCCAGGGAGTCATCTTCAGTGATGATTTGTCCATGGAGGGCGCCAAGGTGGCAGGGGGTGTGGTGGAGCGTGCCCAGGCCGCGCTGTCCGCCGGTTGTGACATGGTATTGGTATGTAACGATCCGACGGCCGCTGGGCAGGTGCTCGACCGGCTGGGACATTACGATAACCCGGTGTCGCATCTACGCCTGGTGCGCATGCACGGACGCAACGTCGTGAGCCGCACACAGCTGGCGCAGGACGATACCTACCGCCAGGCGGTACACATGGTACAAAACGTGGTCTGAGACAGTGATTGCATTGCCCGGGCCGTTGATCTAGATATTTATATACTGATTTGGAGTGCACGCGTTGGCCGACCTGATTCAACCGCTCAAGAAGCTCAAGCTTGAGAGCTTTAACAACCTCACGAAGACGTTGAGCTTTAATATCTATGATATCTGCTATGCGCAGAGCGAACGGGCGCAGAAGGAATATATCTCTTACATCGACGAAGCGTATAACGCCGAGCGCCTGACGGATATTCTCACCGAGGTATCGCGTATCATCGGCGCCAATATCCTCAATATCGCCCATCAGGATTACGACCCGGAGGGCGCCAGTGTCACCATGCTCATCTCCGAGCTGCCGATCAACGAAGAGCCGCTCAATCCGGAAGCCCCTGGTCCGTTGCCGGACGCGGTGGTGGCGCACCTGGACAAGAGCCACATCACCGTGCACACCTATCCGGAAAGCCACCCGGACAACGGCATCAGCACCTTCCGCGCCGACATCGACGTATCTACGTGTGGCAAGATTTCGCCGCTGCGTGCGTTGAACTATCTGATCCACAGCTTCGAGTCGGACATCGTTATCACCGACTACCGGGTGCGCGGGTTCACCCGCGATGTGCGTGGTGTGAAGCACTACATCGACCACAAGATCAACTCGATCCAAAACTTCGTCGACAAGGCCACCCTCAACCGCTATCAGGCCATGGACGTGAATATCCTGCAGGAAAATATTTTCCACACCAAGATGATGCTGAAAGACTTCAACCTCAACACCTATCTCTTCGGCCATACCGAGAACGACCTGCAGCCGAACGAGCGCAAGGCCGTCACCCAGCGGCTGCAGCGGGAGATTGTTGAGATTTTCAACGGCACCAATATCGCCAAGTAATGCCGGCCACAGCCATGCCGCCTCCCCGGTGGCATGCGGGGTGCGCGGGCTGCTGTGAGGCAGCGCGCACAGGTCAGGTTAACGAGCGGGGCGCCTGGATCCCAGGTTCTCTCAATTAATTTACATAATTTATATTAATAAACAAATAGTTAATAAATATTTCTAATCTTAATTGTAGGCAGGGAAATCCTCTCCTGACTGTGCCCGCATCGGGTAAACTGTCTGCACCGCGTCTCCGCGCGTTTTGATTTACTGGGCGCCCTGGTGTCCTTGGCGGTTCAAAGCTGATTTATGAGTTAGGACGAAGCATGCCTAAATTCAACACCCATTGCGTCGATTGCCCGCGCCTCGCCAGCCACCTGGCCCA
>JAYUBZ010000265.1:0-3108 GCA_043740595.1 Gammaproteobacteria bacterium | reverse complement strand
CCGGTCGCCATGTTATAGAAGCCCATCGCCTCGCCGCCCTGGAAAGTATTACCGGGCGTGGGCGCCGGCGGGCTGTTTTGCGGACCGATGCCGGCGGTGACACCGACCCACGGGAACAGGTCCATCTTGCCGCCGTCGACCTGCTGGTACATCTGGAAGAAGCGGTGCATCGGGTCACCGGTGTGCGCGTCGTAGGCCACATATTGGGTGATCTGGAACGGGCCGTTCGGCAGATTGGCCGGGAAGCGCGCGTCTGCGACACCGGCCGGAACGCCCGTGGCATAGGTCGTCGCCGGCTGCGGCAACGTGCCATAGGCACCGGTCGTAGCCGGTGTCGGCGTATAGGCGCCGGTGACCGTGGCTTGCTGTTGCGCGCCGAGGTCGAAGTGAGCGGCGGGTTCGCCGTTCAGACTGATAATGCCCTTGGACAATAGGTTGTCCACATGCTGGCCGTGCGGCGCCTTGTAAGTGGCGAACACGTTGTCGAACGTGTGGTTCTCGCCGATGATCACGATCAGATGTTTGATCGGGCTAAGCGTGGCGTCCGGGCCGACTTCCTGGCCACGGTCCGCATACGCAGGATTGAATCCCGTCACCAGTACGGTGCCGGCCACCAGTGTTGACAGCAAAGTCTGTCGCAACATTGCAGTACCCTCGGATATGAGTTGTTTTCAGCGTCGGATCGGGCTGTGTCAGGCGATATTCCCTGGCACACCCGGATCTACCACCGCCCGATTGACGAGGATCGGGCGCCGTCGACACGTTAGTCTGCCCCTGTGATGTGTTGGTGACCGGTGGGTAAATTTTCTGTGACCGACCAGCGCTGATTTCACCTGCTGATCCCAGCCGATCTGCCCGGAGAAGCACATCTGCTTTGCAAGCCTTCCGGCAAGCGACAACCATCGTCATTGACCGCGACGCATTCGTTGCTTTAGTTAAGAATGTAAAAAAATGACGGTCCGTCCATGGACGGCGTGCAGGCTGTTTTCAGCGGTTTGCTTGAATCTAGAATTGCTCTAAATTGCATTTCTCCCCGACTCTGCGGGAGGGGGTAGCATCATTGGACTTAGTGGGTCATTTCGTTTAAGGTTTTGCCAGCTGCGAAGCTAACGCTCGAGCCGCCGAAGAGGAGGAGCCCTCACAGGGTCGATGTACCAATAATTATATCAATGCAATCAACGGGTCCTTCGGGACCCGTTTTCTTGTGGGTGTCCTTACAGGCCCGTTTTCTCTGAGCACACCGGGGACTGAACTTAAATTAAGTATCGCACTGGGCAGCACCCGAGACAGCGGGTCTTCCTATCACTGCCTGCAAGCGCTCGTGCCACCCTCGACAATGGTTTAAAATCCGCTGGTAAAGATGCCGCCTGCATGCGCGATCAACCCACGACCGTAACTATATAGTGTCTGTTTTATCCGAGGCGTGCCCCATGACACAAACCCGTAAAGCGGTGGCCCTGATTTCCGGCGGTCTCGATTCGCTGCTGGCCACGCGTCTTATCCTGGACCAGGGCGTGCACGTGGAGGGGCTGAATTTTTATACCGGTTTCTGCGTCGAGGGCCACACCCACGCCATCCGCAACACGCGCTCGGACAAGCCTAAACGCAACAACGCTCTGTGGTCGGCGGAACAACTCGGCATCAAACTGCATATCATCGACGTTATCGAGGAATACAAAGATATCGTCATCAATCCGAAACACGGCTACGGCGCCCATCTCAACCCCTGTCTCGACTGCAAGGGCTTTATGGTCGGCAAGGCGCGTGCCTGGATGGAGGCGCATGGTTTCGACTTCATCATCACCGGTGAAGTCATCGGCCAGCGGCCGAATTCCCAGCGGCGCGATACCATGCCGGTGGTGGCGCGGGAATCCGGCGCGTTTGATCGTCTGCTGCGTCCGCTCTGCGCAAAGTTACTACCGGAGACCCTGCCGGAGCGCGAGGGCTGGGTTGCACGCGACAAGCTCCTGGGCTTGAGCGGACGCAACCGCAAGCCGCAGATCGCCTTGGCGGATCAATTCGGGTTCGATGAATACGCCCAGCCGGCGGGCGGCTGCTGCTTCCTCACCGACCCGAATTACACGCGGCGCCTGACCGATCTGTGGTCGACACGCGGCGAAAAGCATTACGAGCTGGACGACATCATGCTGCTCAAAGTAGGTCGCCACCTGCGTCCGCGGCCGAACTTCAAACTCATCATCGGGCGCGAGGAGGGCGAAAATAATTTCCTCAATGGTTATCGCAAACAGTTTGCGCACCTGTCCGCCGTCAGCCATGACGGTCCGCTGGCCCTCATCGAGGGTGACACCAGCGAGGCGGATATACTGCTGGCGGCACGCCTGACAGCGCGCTTTGGCCAGGGGCGCGACGCCGCCAGCGTGCGCATGGAGATCACCGACAAATCCGGCGCGACTCGCCTCTTGGAAGTATCGCCCTTGAGCGCCGATGAGATCCCGCAGGACTGGTACCTATGAGTCATTACCGGCTGGATGCGCGCCGGCTGCTCTGCCCCATGCCGGTGATCCGCACCCAGAACAAACTCGAGGAATTGCAAACGGGCGACACCCTGGAGGTAACCTGTTCCGATCCGGGGGCGCTGTACGACATCCCCGCCTGGTGCCGCGTGCACGGGCACGAGATACTCTCCACCTCCAACCAAGCCGGCGAGATCACCATCACGCTGCGCGTAATAAGGTAAATTCCGGTGAGTGAAAGCGCACAACACACGCTGTTTGATACCAGCGATCCGCTGCGTTATGCCGTCAGCAAGCGTGTCACCTATGTGAGCCTGTCGGCCAATCTGGTGCTGACCATCGGCCAGATGCTGGTAGGCGTCATCGGTCATTCCCAGGCCCTGTTGGCGGATGGCTTTCATACCCTGTCCGATCTCATTACCGACTTTATGGTGCTGTTCGCCCTGAAGCACGGCGCCAAGGAGGCGGATGCGGATCATCCTTACGGCCACGCGCGCATCGAGACCGCCATTACCGTGGTGCTCGGCATGATACTGGTGCTGGTGGGTGCGGGGATCGGGGTGCGCGCCGTCATACGTCTCGCCAGCGGTGTCCCGCAGGTAGCACCAGCCACCATGACCCTGTGGGTGGCGGC
>JAYUBZ010000264.1:0-2869 GCA_043740595.1 Gammaproteobacteria bacterium | reverse complement strand
TTTATGCCACGGCTGACCAGAATCGGATCGGATTTTCCGGAAACGGTAAAGGCTACAGCGACTGCATGGAATTCGTCAAGAACAATCCAAACTACCAAGTAAGCCGATCATCGGCGGTGAAGTATTCAGGAGCCAGTGATTTGGTAAAAGATGGTTTTCTGTTCATGTCAATGGAATACGCTGGGCATTTGAAAAAGCATGCTGCGGCGCCGATGGAAGCGGGGCGATAGTGGGCGGCCAGCAACGTCGATCAAGAAGAAATCGCCAAGTTCGAAAAACTGGCGGAACGCTGGTGGGACCCCACCAGCGAATTCAAGCCCCTGCACGACATCAACCCGTTGCGTCTGGCCTTCATCGACGCGCGTGCCCGACTCAAGGGGAAAACCGTGCTGGACGTGGGCTGTGGCGGCGGCATCCTGGCGGAGAGCATGGCCGCCCTCGGCGCCCACGTCACCGGCATCGACCTGGGTGAGGCACCCCTGGCGGTGGCGCGCCTGCATCTTAAGGAAACCGGCGTCACCGTGGACTACCGCAAGATCGCCGCCGAGGACCTGGCGCAACAGCAACCGGCGGGATTCGATGTGGTGACCTGCCTGGAGATGCTGGAACACGTGCCCGACCCCGCCTCCACCGTGGCGGCCTGCGCGCGCCTGGTGAAACCCGGCGGCACGGTGTTCTTCTCCACCTTGAACCGCAACCCCAAGTCCTGGCTCATGGCCATCGTCGGCGCCGAATACCTGCTGCGCCTGTTGCCGCGCGGCACCCATGACTATATGAAGTTCATCAAACCTTCGGAGTTGGAGCGCATGTGCCGTCACGCGGGACTGGACGTGCGCGAATTCATTGGCATGCATTACCAGCCCCTGACGCGTCAGTACTCCCTCGGCCCCGGGGTGGATGTAAATTATCTCCTGCACAGCGAACGCAGGAATGACTGACATCCGTACGGTGCTGTTCGATCTGGACGGTACCCTCGCCGACACCGCGCCGGACCTGGCCTATGCCCTCAACTGCCTGCTGCTGGAACGTGGGCACGCATCCCTGCCCTACGAAGTGCTGCGACCCATCGCCTCCCACGGTGCCAAAGGCCTGATCGGCCGAGGCTTCCAGCTAACGCCGCAAGACGCCGGCTACGCCGACCTGCGGCAGCGCTTCCTGGATATCTATGCCGCCAACCTGGTGCGCGAGACACGTTTGTTTCCCGGCATCACGGAACTCCTCGACGCATTGCGGTCGCGCGGCCTACGTTGGGGCATCGTCACCAACAAGCCCCGCTTCCTCACCGACCCCTTGGTGCAACAACTCGGCCTACATGACGCCGCCTGCGTGGTCAGCGGCGATACCACCGCCAACAGCAAGCCCCACCCCGAACCCCTGTTGTACGCCTGCCGCGAAGCGGGCAGTCTGCCGGCGCAATGCCTGTATGTGGGAGATGCGGCCCGCGACATCGAGGCCGGGCGCGTCGCCGGCATGCAGACACTCGTGGCCCTGTTCGGCTACATTAGCGAGGACGATAGCCCACAGACCTGGGGTGCCAACGGCATGATCAACGAACCGCGTGAAGTCCTGCAGTGGCTGTCCGCCCATGAATGATCCGGGTGTCGTGCTCAGTCTGCTCGGCACCGCCCTCATCGCCGGTCTGCTGGGCTGGCTGTTCGCCAGGATGCGCTGCCAGAAACGTATTATTGAACTGTCCACCACCCTGGACATCGAACGCCGTCAGGCCGATGACAACCTGCGCAAACTGGAACAAACCTTCGCCACCCTGTCGCGGGACGCGCTGAGCAAAAACACCACCAGCTTTCTGCAACTGGCCCAGGAATCCCTCAAGCAGTTTCACGTGCAGGCACGTGGTGACCTGGAGCAAAAGGAAAAGGCGGTGGAGAATCTGGTAAAGCCGATCCGCGAGGCACTGCAAAAAACCGAACAGCAGATCGGCCAGATCGAGAAAGAACGCAAGGAGGCCTATGGCGCCCTCACGCGGCACCTGGAGACCATGGCCCAGACCCAGCTACAACTGCACGGCGAGACGCGCAATCTGGTGCAGGCCCTGCGCCGGCCGGAAATCCGCGGCCAATGGGGCGAACTCACCCTCAAACGCCTGACGGAACTCGCCGGCATGGTGGAACACTGTGATTTCACCCAACAGGAAAGCATCAACACCGAGTCCGGCGTGCAACGCCCCGACATGGTGGTGCGCATGCCGGATGGGCGCGAAATCGTGGTGGACGTGAAAACCCCGTTGGATGCCTACCTCAGCGCCGTCGAAGCCACGGATGACGCGACCCGCGCCAAGCACCTGGAACACCACGCACGCAAAGTACGTGAGCGCGTCAACGAACTGTCGCGCAAGGCCTATTGGAGCCAGTTCAAGAATTCGCCGGATTTCGTCGTGCTGTTTATTCCCGGCGATCAGTTCCTCAGCGCCGCCCTGGACATCGATCGCAACCTGCTGGAGGACGCCCTGCGGCAGAAGGTCATCCTCGCCACCCCCACCAGCTTCGTCGCCCTGCTGCGTGCCGTGGCCTATGGCTGGCGCCAGGAACAACTGGCGGCCAACGCGGAACAGATCCGCGACACCGGGGTGGATCTCTACAGCCGCCTCGCGACCTTCTCCGAACACCTCGCCCGGGTGGGCGCCGGCCTGGACAGCGCCGTCGGTCATTACAACAAGGCGGTCGGCTCCTTTGAGTCGAAGGTGTTGCCGGGGGCGCGCAAATTCACCGAACTGGGCGTCAGCGCAAAAAAAGACATGGAAACGTTAGAGCCGGTCGAAAAAGCGGTACGCGACCTCACGCGCCAGGATTAGGTTAGTCCCCAAGCTGGACGTTGGGTGGGCATCGCCCACCAACGGAAGATTATCGTCGCC
>JAYUBZ010000263.1:0-7667 GCA_043740595.1 Gammaproteobacteria bacterium | reverse complement strand
TTCACCCTGGTGCCGAGCATGACGGTGGCCGAGAATCTCGTGGTGGCCCGCGGCACCTTGCCGGCGCTGCTTAACTGGCGCGAAGAACGCGCGCGTCTCGCGGCCTTCATGGACACCCTGCCGTTCCGGATTGCCCTCGACAAACCGGCCGGCAGCCTGGCGGCCGGTGAAAAGCAGAAAGTCGAGATCATCAAACAACTCTACCTGCAACGCCGCCTGTTGATCCTGGACGAACCCACGTCGGTACTGACCCTGGGCGAGGCCGACGAAGTCCTGGGTCTGATCAAGGAACTGGCGCGGCAAAAACAGCTCACGGCCCTGATCATCACCCACAAGTTCCGCGAGGTGCTGGCCTATGCCGACGATGTCACCGTATTGCGTCGCGGACGGCAGGCAGGCAGCGGCAGGGTGGCTGACCTATCGGTTGAGGCCATGGCCGAGATGATGGTCGGCAATGCCGCCGCCCACGCGACCGGCGCTCGCGCGCCACGTCCGCCGCCGCCCGATGCACCGTCGCGGCTGGTGGTCGAAGGGCTTACCGCCCTCGGCGACGGCGGTCTGCCGCTCCTCAAGGGTATCGACCTGCGGATCGCGCCGGGCGAGATTCTGGGCATCGCCGGCGTTTCCGGAAACGGACAAAAAGCGCTGGTGGAAATACTCATCGGTCAGCGTCCCAAAACCGGCGGCCAGGTATGGGTGAACGGCGTGGTGTACTCCGGCCGCCGCAGCGAGCTGGCGCAACACAAGGTGTGCAGCCTGCCGGAAGAACCGTTGCACAATGCCTGCGTCGCCAGCCTGTCCGTCGCGGACAATATGGCGCTGCGTAATTTCGATCGGCCGCCCCTGGCCCACCGAGGTTGGTTGCGACGCCAGGCGCTGCGGACCCAGGCCGAGGCCTATGTGAAGGCGTTCCGGGTCAAGACCGCCGGCATCGACGCAAAAATGTCCACACTGTCCGGCGGCAACGTGCAGCGCGCCGTGCTGGCGCGCGAACTGTCGCACCCGGTGGACCTGCTGATTGTGGCCAACCCGGTCTTCGGTCTGGATTTTAATGCCGTTAGCGAGACACATGAACGTTTGCTCGCGGCGCGCGCCGGCGGAACAGCGGTGCTGCTGGTGAGTGAAGACCTCGACGAGCTGTTGGAGTTGGCGGATCGTATCGTCGTCATGAGCGAGGGACGTATCGTCTTCGAGACCCCGGCGGCGACGGCCAATGTGCGCGAGCTGGGCCACTACATGGCCGGCGGCCACGTGGCCACGGGGGTCGCATGATTGACCAACACTCCATAAACCCCAGCCTGAAGGTCATGGCGGAACCCTATCCTTACTATCTGCCCCTCGGGCGCACTGCGTTGATGATGATCGACATGCAACGGGATTTTATCCTGCCCGGGGGTTTTGGCGACAGCCTCGGTAACGATGTGACACGGCTCGCCGCCGCCATCCCCATCGCCCGCCGCCTGCTCGACTGGTGCCGGCAACATGGCCTGATGGTGATACACACCAAGGAGGCGCATGCGCCGGATCTGTCCGACTGCCCTCCCGCTAAATTGCAACGCGGTCATCCCAGGCTGCACATCGGCGACGCCGGGCCCATGGGCCGCATCCTGATCCATGGTGAAGAAGGCAGTGATTTTGTGCCGGAGATGAGTCCGCTGGATGGCGAGATCGTGATCGTTAAACCTGGCAAGGGCGCGTTCTACAAAACGGATTTAAGTGACCTCTTGCAGCGCTCCGGCGTTACCCATCTACTGATGGCCGGGGTGACGACGGAGGTATGCGTACAAACCAGCATGCGCGAGGCGAATGATCGCGGTTATGAATGTCTGCTGGTGGAAGACGCCACGGAAAGTTATTTTCCCGCGTTCAAAGAGGCGACACTGGCCATGATACGCGCCCAAGGTGGTATCGTCGGCTGGACCGCACCGCTGCAGGCCCTGATCGACGCCCGAGTCGCGACACCGTCATGACCGCCTCCACCAACGATTGGACTGAGTACGTGCGGGAGGCGCTGATCCTGCAGGGACTCATACTGAGCGATGCACAACGTGTCGCCGTCACGCAGCAATTTGCATTGCTCGCCAACATGGCCGAGTTGCTCAATACAGAACCCTTGCCACTGGACAGTGAGTCGGC
The DNA here is from genome assembly GCA_043740595.1 of Gammaproteobacteria bacterium. GTDB lineage: Bacteria > Pseudomonadota > Gammaproteobacteria > Acidiferrobacterales > UBA6901 > JANNJF01. The sequence goes on along the minus strand of JAYUBZ010000263.1, from coordinate 5,531 downwards.
GCCGGTATTCCGCCTATGACGCCGGCTGCGTTCACCGCCGCGGAAAGCATGCGCGCCTTTGTCCGCGGTCAGGTGTCGGCGCGCGAGCTGGCGACCGCCGCCCTTGAGCGTGTCGCCGCGCGTAATCCGCAACTGAATGCGTTCATCGATGTTTGCACAGCGCGTGCCCTCGCGGAAGCGGATAACCTGGACGCCGCGCGTGCGCGCGGCGATGCACCGCCTGCGTTCGCGGCCGTCCCCTATGCGGTCAAGAATCTGTTCGATATCGCCGGACTCACCACGCTCGCGGGCGCGCGCCACCTGGCGGGTAACCCACCCGCCGCACAGGATGCCGCGCTGGTCGAACGCCTGCGCGCCGCCGGTGGATTATTGCTCGGCAATCTGAATATGGATGCCCTGGCCTATGGATTCACCACCGAGAACACGCACTACGGCGTCACGCGCAATCCGCACGACCCGCTACGCAGCGCCGGCGGTTCGTCCGGTGGCAGCGCCGCCGCCGTGGCCGCCGGGCTGGTGCCCGTGGCACTCGGCAGCGATACCAACGGATCGATCCGTGTACCCGCGTCGCTGTGCGGCGTGTTCGGCCTGAAACCGACTTACGGACGTCTGTCGCGCACCGGCAGTTTCCCTTTTGTCGCGAGTCTCGATCATCTCGGTCCCTTCGCCACGACGGCCGCAGACCTGGCGCTGACCTATGACTGCCTGCAGGGACCGGACCCGCGCGACGCTACCTGTTCCCAACGCGCCATCGAGCCTGTATCAAAACTCCTGGGCGAGAAATTGGGCGGCCTGCGCGTGGCACGACTCGCCGGCTATTTTGATACCCATGCCGGTGATGCCGCCCGTTGGGCCGCCAACGCCGCCGCGCGCGCCCTCGGCGCCACCGACGAGATCGACTTGCATGGCGCCGACGTGGCGCGGGCCGCCGCCTTTGTGATCACGGCGGCGGAAGGCGGTAATCTGCATCGTGATGCACTGCGCACCCACTACGACGAATTCGAACCCCTGTCCCGCGACCGGCTCATCGCCGGGGCCTTGCTGCCCGCCGTCTGGTATCAGCGCGCCCAACACGTCCGGCGCCAGTTCCTTACACGTGTCCTCGCACTGTTTGATCACTATGATTTGCTGGTGGCCCCGGCCACACCGGTCACGGCACCCTTGCTGGGACAGGAACACATCACCATCGGTACACGGCAACTCCCGACACGCCCGAATCTGGGATTGCTCACCCAGCCCATTTCATTCATCGGCCTGCCGGTGACCGTGGCACCGCTGTGGCCGAACGATCACCTGCCCATGGGGGTGCAACTGATCGCCGCCCCCTGGCGTGAAGATATTTGCCTGCGTGCCGCCGCATCCCTCGAACAACAAGGCCTCGCCACCAGTCGCGCCGGAGTCACCAAGGCATGATCACACCAAACCAAATTGACATCGCCCGTATCAAAGCCGAGGTTGAAGCGGCATTTCATTCCTATGAAGCGGCCTTGGTCCACAATGATCTGGACACCCTGGATAGCCTGTTCTGGCAAAGTACACAGGTGGTCCGCTTTGGCGCCGGTGAAAATCTGTATGGTATCGACGCGATCCGCGCCTTTCGCGCCGCCCGCGATACCGGGGCGTTGCAACGAACCTTGGGCAAGACGTGCATTACCACCTACGCTGACGACTTTGCCACCACCACCACCGAGTTCGTGCGCGCCGATGGGGCCGCCGGCAGGCAAAGTCAGACCTGGGTGCGATTCACTGACGGCTGGCGTATCGTCGCCGCCCACATCGATCTGTACGGTTGCAGCAACGGCATCGAGACCACTGGCAGCTGACGCAGAGGGGGGCGTAACATCAACTTAAGGCTCGAAGGCCACGCCTGCCGATAGTTTCGAAAGTTACACACGCGACCGGCGCACCCACCGGCGTCGCTGAAGGTGTACAATCCGACAACGGCCTGCCAGGCGGTCGAGGAATTTAGAGTGGAGAGTATTCATGAAGAAATCAGACTCGGCCAGCACCCGCCCACGTCCCGCGCGCATGAGCGCCGAGAGTGTCTACAGCGCCATCAAGGAAATGATCCTGTCCTTCACGTTGTATCCTGGTACACGGGTTACCGAAACCGAACTCGCTGACTCCTTCGGCGTCAGCCGCACGCCGGTGCGCGAGGCACTGCAGAAACTGGAAGTGGAAGGTTATCTCTCGATCCGGCCCAAGCAGGGTTGTTTTATCCGCGAGTTGGACATCGAAGAGCTCTCCCAGTATTACAGCGTGCGCATCGCGCTTGAACTGCAGGCCGTGGAGGCAGCGTGCGCCATGATGCCAACCCGCGACCTGGAGGCACTGGCCGAGGCATGGAATCCGGGGCAATTAACCGCCGACGCGGCACAGCCGAATGACATCGGCCAGAAAGACGAGGAATTTCATGTCGCCATCGCCCGCGGTAGCGGCAACAAGGTGTTGGAAAACTATCTCTGCGACATCAACAACCGCATCCGTATCATCCGTCGCATGGACCTCACCGACTACGACCGCACTGGACGCACCTATCGGGAACATTTTGCCATCATCCGCCACCTGCTCGACCGCAATCCGGAAAAAGCCAAGGCCGAGATGCGGGTGCACATACAACGCAGCGCGGAATTCGCCAAGACCCTCACGTTGACCGAGCTGGCGCGGCGGAAATCCTTTGCAAAACGCCCGCTCCCTCTCATCGGCGGATGACCCATGAAAATCGGGTGGATATCACCACAATAGAAGGAACTATCGTGCAAATAAAAATTTATCTATCCATGCTCATCATTACTGCATCGCTCATTGCCCGCGTGGCCCACGCCAAAGAAATCACGCTGCCTTATAAAGGAATCACCCTTAACGCCAATCTTGAGCTGGCCGCGGGTAAGACCACCACCGATGGCATCATCCTCATCACCCACGGCGGACTGGGGCATTGGGGTATGGAGACCATTGTCTATCTGCAGGAACTGTTCAAGGAGCATGGCGACAGCACGCTGGCGATCAATCTCAGTCTGGGGCTCAACAACCGCCACGGCATGTACGACTGCAAAGTAACGCAGCGGCATCGGAATGACGACGCCGCCGACGAAATCGGCGCCTGGGTAACCTGGCTAAAGTCTCAGGGGGTGTCTCGCGTGGTGCTGCTGGGTCATTCCCGTGGTGGAGCGCAGACGGCGTTGTATGCGGCCGACCACCACGATGCATGGGTAAAAGCCGTGGTCCTGATGGCCCCGGCAACCCGCGCGAACAGTGATGCCGCCGACTATCAGCAGCGTTACCACTCGCCCCTGGCCCCGGTACTGGCGAAGGCGGAGACGTTGATTAAAAACGGCAAGGGCAATAACGTGATGCAACATGTCGGCCTCTTGAACTGCGCCGATACCTCGGCGACCGCTGATGCCTTCCTCTCCTATTACGGTCCGAAGGCACGTGTCGACGCGCCCGAGCTGATCAAAAAAATCCAACCGCCTACGCTCGTGGTGGTGGCCGGCAAGGATGAGATCGTGGTCGGCCTGGATAAAAAGATCACCCCCCTCATGGATGGCCAACATCGGCAGATAAAGATCGTGGAAGGCGCCGGCCATGCCTTTCGCGACCTGTATTCAGACGATGCGGTGGAGGCTATCGATACCTTCCTCAAGGGTACAGGGCACTAACACGACGCGCGGTCGTCTTTGTATGGCGGATGCTCAATGGCAATGAAGCTTGAACGCATTGTGCCTTTCGGTCGTTCGATGGATGAATACCGGAAAATGTTCGCCTTGGCGGACAAAGATCTTGATCGGACTATCATCGGCATCGGTGACGGACCCGCCAGTTTTAATGCAGAGATGTCTGCCTTGGGAAAGTCCGTTGTCTCAGTTGATCCATTGTATGTCTTCAGTGCAGCGGAAATAGAAGAACAGTTCTATGCCGTACTGGACAACATCACCGGCCAGGTAAGGGCCACGCCGGGCGATTGGGTCTGGTCCTACCATCGATCGCCGGAACACTTGCGGGAAAACCGGGTGAAGGTGCTGAACGCCTTCACAGCCGATTATGAAAACGGAAAAACCCAAGGTCGCTATGTCGTCGGTGAACTGCCGGCGCTGGATTTCGAGCGCAATAGATTCAATCTCGCGCTGTGCTCCCACTTCCTGTTCCTTTATTCGAATCAGTTGTCGTACGAATTCCACCGCGCGGCGGTTGTGGAAATGCTGCGCCTCGCCCCTGAAGTCCGCATTTTTCCACTGCTCACCCTGACGCTGACAGTATCACCCTATGTACAACCACTGATAGATGAACTGCGGGCCGAGGGGGTCTCCGTCAGCGTCGAGACGATGGACTACGCACTACAAAGGGGCGGCGACAAAATGCTGCGTATCCAGGGTCTGGACAATAAAGCAGGCTCACCATAAACTTCGCGTGAAAGAATAACAAAAAGGCTGGTGTGATCTCTATTCACTCACTGCCGTCATTGCCTTGAGCAATAGCGAAGCCGCTATCACCACGGCGAGACGGCCAACGTCAGCGCCGGAGCCGGCAATTACCACGACCCGCTTTGACTTCAGTAGTAGTTTTCATGCAAGGTATCGATCCCGGATTTTTGTCAGACCTCTCACTAGGAGTGATGCATGGCACAGACCAGAAAAAAATCAGCCGCTCGAAAAAAACCCGCGCCGCGCGCAAAACGCGCATCCCCAGCACGCCCCACTGGCAAGGCAATGGTCCTCGTGGCCACCCGCAAGGGTGCGTGGTTATTTCACAGTGATAAAAAACGCAAAACGTGGCGCGCCGATGGGCCGCACTTCCTCGGCCACATCGTCAATCACATGGTCCTCGACCCGCGTGATGGGCGAACGCTCCTTGCGGCGGCCAAAACCGGCCACCTCGGCCCCACGGTATTTCGCTCCACCAATCTCGGGCGCACCTGGAAGGAAGCGGCCAAGCCACCCGCCTTTGCCAAAAGTACGAACGGCGACAAGGGCCGCGCGGTCGATCACACCTTCTGGCTCGCGCCCACGCATGCCAACGAGCCGAATGTGTGGTACGCCGGGACGTCGCCTCAGGGACTGTTCCGCTCCGGCGATGGCGGCATCTCCTGGGAACCTTTCTCCATGATCAACGAGGACCCGCAGTACCGCACCTGGATGGGCAGTGTGCAGGATGGCACGCCCGACGGGCCCAAGCTGCACTCCATCATCGTCGATCCGCGTGATCCGGCGCATCTGTACTTCAGCATGTCCGGCGGCGGTACCCACGAAACTCTGGATCGCGGTCGCACCTGGGTGCCTTTGGTACAGGGCATGGAAGTGGTCGAGGGTTTCGACGCGGCCAATATCGCCTTTCACGATCCTCATTGTGTGCGGCTCTGTCCGAGCGATCCGGATCGTCTGTACCAGCAAAACCACTGCGGCATCTATCGCCTCGACCGGCCGTCGAAGACCTGGACGCGTATCGGCAAAGCCATGCCGAAGTCCGTCGGCGACATCGGCTTTCCCATGGTGGTGCACCCGCGCGACGCCAACACCGTGTGGGTGTTTCCC
>JAYUBZ010000262.1:0-2899 GCA_043740595.1 Gammaproteobacteria bacterium | reverse complement strand
GCACAGAGGCGGCGCTGGCAGGTTCTGCACTGTGCTTTTACGCCACTACCTGGGTATGCCTCACGGCCTAGGCCAACCACTCTTTCGGCACGTCCAGAGCCCTTGCGATTTTTGCGATCGTCTCGGCGGTTCCCGCGCGGCGTCCATTTTCCAGATCCGACAAATAGCCCTGACCGATACCTGTTTTGAACGCCAAATCCAGTTGCGTTGCGTCGCGCCACTTCCGAATGGCTTTCAGCCGACTGTCGCCGCGAACGATCGCGGCACTTACGTCTTGCGGAAGCACGCCACCGCCGGCGGCCAATTCGGCCTTCCGCGCATCGTAGATGGCGACATCCTCGACATCCTCGGCCTCGTGATCGGCGCGCTCCAGGAGAGCCTCATATTCGGCCCGCGGCAGCACCACCAGCTCTTCGCCGCTCGGCGCCCGAATGATTTGTGGTGCAGACATGGTGGTAGTTCCTCGTATAAGTTGTCGTTGCCCTGTGGCCGATGTAGATCGCCAGGATCGTGGTTGCATCCTCGTCGAAGATCACCCGGTAGCTGCCGATGCGGAGGCGGTAACCATCGCGGCCCTGAAGCGCCTTTACGCCGCCTTGGCCGGTCATCGCGTAGCGGTTGAGCTCGGGCACCACCTGATCACGCGCATCTCGGGGAAGGGCATCAAGGTCTTTCGCCGCGCTCAGCGTAAGGATGATCGTTTTCATCAGCGATAATATCGCTCTCCGCCAAGGCGCCAGCGAAAATTGGCTGTGGCCACGGGATCTGGCATGGAATTGGCGGAGAGGGTGGGATTCGAACCCACGTGGGGCAAGGCCCCCAACAGATTTCGAGTCTGCGCCGTTATGACCGCTTCGAGTACCTCTCCGGAGGGGCGGTAGCTTACGTGGACTCGGGACCCGACACAACCCGGCGCCGAGCGTTTATACTGCAATGGCCATGCAAAAAAAACGATGGGGTGCATCCACACTTGGCGCTTTCCTGGTTCTGACTCTGGTCATCCTACCGGGCCTGGCGGGCTGTACCCCGCCTAGCGGCAATAAACTGGAATCCGTGCAACGCGCCGGTGAACTGGTGGTGTTGACGCGCAACAGCCCAACCACTTACTACGAAGGCCCCGACGGCTATTCCGGCATCGAGTATGACCTCGCCACCGCGTTCGCCGAGCACCTGGGGGTGAAGGTCAGGATGCGGGTGCCGCCGCGGTTTTCCGACATCATCCCCATGATCGCGCGCGGTGAAGGCGATGTCGCCGCGGCCGGCATCACCATTACCGACCTCCGTCGCCAGTGGGTGCGCTTTGCGCCCCCTTACCAGGACATCCACCAGCAGGTGGTTTACCGCCGAGGCAGCCCCCACCCCGGCAACATCCAGGAGCTGCCCGGCTATCAGCTGGAAGTGGTTGCCGGTACCAGCTACGAGGAACGCCTGCACCAACTGAAACTGCTCTACCCGAAACTGAGTTGGGCCGTGAACGATACCGTCGAGACCGAGGAGTTGCTGCAGCAGGTACAGGAGGAATTAGTGCAACTGACCATCGCCGACTCCAACATTGCCGACCTCAGTCGCCAGTTCAATACCGACCTGCGGGTGGCCTTCGACATCAGCCCGCCGGAGCAGCTGGCCTGGGCATTCCCCCTGGGGGATGATGACAGTCTCTATCGCGAGGCGGAAAAATTCTTCCTCGACCTGCGATCATCGGGAAAACTGGCGCAACTACTGGATAAGTATTACGGCGCTGCCGCCCGCTTCAATCCCATTAATGTCGCCGCCTACACCCAGCGCATTAAGGCTGGCCTCGCGGAGTACCGGTCCATGTTCGAGCAGGCCGGGGAGCACTATGACATCGACTGGCAACTGCTGGCGGCCATGTCCTACCAGGAGTCCTTTTGGAACCCCAAGGCGGTATCACCCACCGGGGTGCGAGGCATGATGATGCTGACCAGCGACACCGCGGAACACCTTGGCGTGAATGACCGGGAGGACCCGGAGCAGAGCATTCTGGGCGGCGCGCGTTATATCCGTCAGCTCCTGGACCAACTACCCCGGCGCATCCGCGAACCAGATCGCACGTGGATAGCGCTCGCTGCCTACAACGTCGGCCTGCATCACCTGGAAGATGCGCGCATCATCACGCAAGAGCAGGGCGGCGATCCGGACAAGTGGAGTGATGTCAAAAGCCGCCTGCCGCTGCTGGCCAAATCGGCGTGGTTCAGCAAAACCAAATACGGCTACGCCCGCGGTTATGAGCCAGTGCAGTTCGTTAACCGCATACGCTTATATTATGGTGTGCTGCAGCAGATCGAAGAAGAGACCAGGACGACCAACAGAAACGACGTGCTCAAATTCAAGCCGCCGGCGATTTGACGCCGCCTTAGCGGGTCGGCCGGCTCAACGGCCGGGGCTGCCCGCCTCACAGGACATCCCCCACTCCGGCCACACGCACTGCGGCAGCAACACTTCTTTTTCCATGGACAGATAGACTAAGGAATACGTGACGCTGTTCAGGCGCGCCTTGCGCGGAAAAAAGTCTTGAGCATATGGGTACATTCCTCCTTCAGTACTCCGCCCTGCAGCACGGCCCGATGATTGAGACTGGGGGCCGCCAGCAGATTGAACACACTGCCGGCGGCACCGGCGATGGGATCCGCGGCACCGTACACCACCCGTGCCACCCGCGCCTGCACCATGGCGCCGGCGCACATGGGACAGGGCTCCAGGGTAACGTAGAGACTGGCGCCGGTCAGGCGGTAATTACCCAGACGACTGGCGGCGGCGCGCAAGGCGACGATCTCCGCATGGGCCGTGGGATCGTGGGTGGCGATGGGGCGATTCCAGCCCTCGCCGATCACCGCATTGTCGAAGACCACCAAGGCACCCACGGGCACCTCACCCTCGG
>JAYUBZ010000261.1:0-9000 GCA_043740595.1 Gammaproteobacteria bacterium | reverse complement strand
ATCGGCGGCATCTCAGTGACGCAGCGACACTTCTCCGGTGGGTTTTGGGACTGGCTCAGTCCGTTCCCGCTGCTGGTGGCGGTGGGCGTGGTGTTCGGTTACGCACTGCTCGGCGCGACTTACCTGATCATCAAAACCGAAGGGGAGATCCAGCAACGCAGCTATCGGCGCGCCACCTGGGCAGCGGTGCTGATGCTGCTGGCCGGCATCGGCGTGACCGTCGCAACGCCCTTGCTACACCCCTACGTGGCGGCCAAGTGGTTCACCTACCCCGGCATCTACTCCATCTCGCTGCTACCACTCGGCGCCGCAGGCACATTCTTCATGCTGCTACGCAGCCTGCGCCGGCGTCAGGAGCGTGCACCTTTCTTTTGGAGCCTCGGCATCTTCCTGTTTTCCTTCGCCGGTCTCGCCATCAGCCTCTATCCGCAGCTGGTGCCACCGGGCATCACCATCGGCGACGCGGCTGCGTCGTCCAAGACACTGATCTTCATGCTCTCCGGTGTCGGCATGCTGCTGCCGGTAATGTTGATCTACAACGGTTACCAATATCTGGTGTTCCGCGGCAAGGTGGGTGCCGGTGGATACGCAAACGACGCGGGGCAACACTGAGCTCGCCGCACCTGTCGGTGTTGACCATGGTGAACCACTACGCAGAACCAGTGGCAGCCGCTTTCCGTTTACGTTCCCTCTCCCTAACCCTCGACCAGCGGTTTTGCCTCCCCGCAGTGGGTCCGAAATGCGCGGGAGAGAGCGAACTTTTTCAGAGGTCGCTGGCGTTGCCTGTGTGTATTTTTTGTTGACGTGGGGATGGCCGAAGGCGGTGGACAGAGCCTGGAAAATCTTGAGGAGTCTGTGGCGAACGACTTAAGCATCGGCTCGGCTCCGCTCCGGTCCACGACAGAAACCAATGCGCGCCGCTTAGTCCGCCACGCACACCCGGTCGCGGCCGCCGCGTTTGGCCACATACATCGCCTTGTCGGCGCGTTCGAACAAAGACTTTTCATTTTTGTCACGGGTGAGCGTGGCCACCCCGACGCTGACGCTGAAGTGGATGCGCGTGCCCTTCACTTTACAGACTATGGCGCGCGCGGCCTCGCAGATGCGCGTGCCGATCACCTTGGCGCCCGCCGCGTCGGTGGCGTTCAACAACAGCGCGAATTCCTCGCCGCCAAAACGCGCCAGGATATCGGTATTGCGACTGTGGGTGGCGATCGACTCCGCCAACGCCTTGATCACCGAATCACCGACTGTATGTCCATGCGTGTCGTTGATGATCTTGAAGTTGTCGATATCCAGCACCAGCAGGGAAAGAGCACTTTTGTTGCGCCGCGCCAGATTGAATTCGCGCAGCAGGGCGGCGTCCAGGGCGGTGCGGTTATATAAACCGGTCAGCGGGTCCTTCAACGCCGACTGCAAGGCACGCTGATAAAGCAAGGCGTTGCGCAACGGATACACCAGAGACACCAGCATGTCTTCCAACTCAACGATTTCCGCGTCGCTGAAGGGCAGGGCCCGGGTCAGCGTCAACTGGCCGAGGGATTCATCCGCCACCACCAGCCGGTATAGACAGGAATGACGCGCCGCACTGCCGGTCTCAACCTCCACGCCATCCACCTTGTTGCTAAAAATAAGGCTGTCGTACGGGACATACTGGGCGCATTCATCCGCAAACATCCGCACGACTGCGCCCGCTTCAAGGGAGGTCTGCAGTTGTAACAACAGTCGTAGAGATCGGTCCTGGTGCTTACCCGTGGGGGTCAGGCTGCCGGTAAATATCGGCGCAATGCGCTTATCGCCCTGGCGTGTCTGTTCTATTTGTTCTGGCACCATATGCTGCCTCTTCTTGCTCAAGTCGTACTGCGGCCATCGTACTGGTTTTGACCCTCCCTGCCCATAGACTCCCTGCCGCGCGCCTCCACATCACTACGTGGCGCTGAAATCCGGCACCTGAATTAATAAGCCGCCGCATAAGCCGCGGCCGCGGAGTGCAACGGTAACGCCTGCCGCTTCGGCTTGCCCGGCGCAGTATTCGTATCGCGTTCCGCGGAGGTGCCGTAGAGCCGCATAATCAGATCCGCCTCGCCGTGGGACAGGCCGCAGGTGGAAATCAGCTCGTCTACATCCGTACCCTTGCGCACCAGGTTCACCGCCACCTCATAGGCCTGGCCTACGGGACCCATGTGGACAGGGTGCTGATCCTGCTGCCTGGATACCTGCGACTGGTGCTGCTCCAACAGGCTGATGCGTCGTCCCAACGCCGTGTTCTCGCCGCTAATCACCATCAACTCTTCCTGCAGGGCACGCAGGTTATGCTCACGCTGGCGGCGCTCACTACGCGAGCGGTAACCGGCGATCGCCAGTATGGCTTGCAGCAGGGCCGCACCCAGCATAGCGGACACCGCGAATATCTGTATCAAGTTATTTTCCATGTCTTACTCTCCGGCGGCGTATTCGTCCACATGTCCAGTATCGTCATCGTCTTTATCCGGCACGGCTCCGGGCGGTTTGTCCTGGGCCGGTGGCGGACGTTTACGCTTGCCATCGCCATCCGTCGGCCTTTTTGGCCATATCGGCAGCAATGGTTTCACGTCACCGACATCCGGCATGCCGCACCTCGTGGCCTATAACGCGGCCAGTTCGCGTTTCTGTTCGTCACTGAACAAATTGTTCAGGTCGATGAGTATCAAAAGCTCGCCTTTCAGGCTGCTCACGCCCTGGATAAAGCGCACGCTTTCTTCATTACCCACATTCGGCGCCGCTCCGATTTCGGAGGCGCGCAACTCCACCACTTCCGCCACGCTGTCCACCAGTATGCCCACCACCTGATTCTCGGTTTCCATAATGACAATCCGGGTCGCGTCGTCCATTTCCCGCGGCGGCAGATGGAAGCGCTGACGGGTATCGATCACCGTCACCACATTACCCCGCAGATTGATAATGCCCAGCACATACTCCGGCGCTCCAGGCACGGGGGTGATTTCGATTACCCGCAAGACCTCCTGCACCTGCATGACATTGACGCCATAGCGCTCCTTGTCCAGATAGAACGTCACCCATTGCGCCACGGGATCCTGATCTTGCGAGCCTCGACTCATAAACAGTCCTCTTTCATATAAGAACAAATGGCTACGGGTTGCAAAGAATTATAGATCAATGAGTTAACTTTCGTTATGTCAAAAATCCGACATTTACAGGTATAGAAAGCATTAACCGTGCCAAACGGCGGGAAGGTGGGGGAAAGTCAGGGCGATCCGGGCTGGGCGCCGGTCCCCAGGGCCTCGGCAAACAGGGCCGCAAACTGGGCCGAATCCAGCAAGGCACAGCTGCTCGGCTGGCTAACCATGCCTGCCAGCCAGCGGCGCTGGGTGCGGGCCGACCGCCAGCGTACCGCCGCCGGATCCAGGGTGACCACGGCGCCGATCCCATCACAGGCCAGACCCCAACGTCCATCGGCGATGATCAGCACCGGATAGGGACGCGTCGCCGGCGACCAGGACATGCCCGGCGACAGGACCCAATGCGCGGTATCCACCACCTGGATTTCACCATGTTGGTAACACAGACGCCCGCGCAACCACGGGGCATCCGCTTCCCCGGCGGTCACCAGGTCGGTGCTGTCCACGATGCCCGCCAGCGCCGAGACCGGCAGCGCCAGGGTCAGCCCGGCCAAGTGAAAGAGTTGTGCCTCAAACGGCGCCGCTGCAGAGGAGGTCTGTGCCCCCAAGGGCGAATGGACATCCATAGTCCACGTCGCGGCGGATGCGGCGGCTTCCACGCCGGGCATGGGCGATGCTGTCTCAGGGCTGGGGGTCATCGGTTCCGCCGGTGGCGCCAGGTCTACCGGCTCGAAGGCTGCCATGGGCGCCTCCCAGGTTTCGCGCAGCAACGCGTCGAGATAACGCGGCAAGGCCTCCGCCTGCGGCGGCAACCGGGGGCGGCGGGATGAGGTGTCACTCATCCAGCAACTCCACGCGCGCCGCCGTCGGGGTGCGGGCTCGTTCCCGTTATTTCTCCGGCGGCGGCATCCAGCGGCGTCGGCCGGTAGGCGAGCAGGCTCTCGAGCAATCCCTGGTAGGCCCGGGCACTGCGGGCATTGGGGAAAAGATGGGTGATAGGTCCGCCCAGACGACTGGCCTCGCGCAACTGGGTGTCCACCGGGATCGCACCTTGCCAGAGATGCTCCGGGTAGGTCTCCTTCAATTTCCGCAAGCTGTCCACCGAGGCGCGCGTGCGACGGTCGAACAAGGCCGGCACAATAGTATAAGGAATATCGATTTTACGGGCACGCAAAACCATGTCGAGGGTGTGCATCATGCGCTCCAGACCCTTGAGCGCGAGAAATTCCGTCTGCACCGGAATCACCAGGTGGCCGCAGGCCGCCAAGGCATTCACCATCAGCACACCCAGGACCGGCGGACAATCGATCAATACATATTCAAAGCGCGCCGACATACTTCGCAGGTAACGCGCCAGCACCAGGCCCATGCCATCGCGTGTGCCAAGCTGGCGGTCCAGGGTCGCCAGCGCCGTGGAGGCGGGCAGCAATATCAAATGCTCGAAGCGGGTCTGGCGCAGTACCGGCACCGGCGTATCCCGGCCCACGCCAGCGCTGCCTTCAAACAAACGATACACACCGTCTTCGATACTATCCGGGTCGTAGCCGAAATAAGCGGTCATGGAACCGTGTGGATCGAGATCCACCAGCAGTGTTTCGTGGCCCTGCTGGGCCAGCAGACCGGCGAGGGTTACGGCAGTGGTGGTCTTACCCACCCCGCCCTTCTGGTTGGCGACCGCCCAGATCTTCACGGCGCGCCCCCGCTCCGCGGCGCGCCGGACGTGTTGACAGGCAAGGGTGGAACAATCTTTATCGTCGGCGCGGGCGCAGCCATGCCTGCAACGGCAGCAGGCACCGCGGGCGCGCTACCCGCCGTGGCGGCGGCTGTCGCCTGCGCCGGCGGCGGCACGCCCTGCGCATCGGCGGTATGCTTGATATTCTGCAGCGCGGCATGCGATGTCTGCAACACATCATTGGCATCGCCATCCGCCAGCACCACCAGCACCACACGCCGGTTCTTGTTACGCCCTTCCTCGCTGCTATTGTCCGCGATCGGCCGGTATTCGCCGAGACCGATGGCCGCCATGCGCTCCGGTTGCATGCCGGCGCTCATAAATAAATGCACAACACTCGCGGCACGCGCCGCGGACAGTTCCCAATTGGAGGGAAAGGCCACGGTATTGATCGGCACGTTATCGGTAAACCCCTCCACATGCACGGCGTTGGGGAATTTTCCCAGTATCGCGGCGATTTTTTCCAGAATCGGAATGGCCTGCGCCTGCAGGTGCGCGCTGCCGCTGGGAAACAGGATGCTGGTTTTTATTTCCACCTCTATCCACAGGCTGTCGCGCCGCACCAGCAGGAGATCGGCCTTGATCAACGGCCCCATGGCGCGCTCGATGGCATCGGCCATTTCCTTGATCGCCTGCATGCGCGGTGTGATGCTCGGTGGCGTCGGCAGCTCCGGCCTGTTTATTTCAATCGGCGCCACCGTCGGCGGCGCCTTGAGGGGATCCAGTCGCTGCACCGGCGCCGCCGGCGCCTTCACCGGCTGACCGACTTGCACCGGCTGCATACTCTTGGGCGTGGAGTTGAACGCGGCCACCAGGGATTCGGACAATACGCGAAACTTGCCCTCGTTGACCGCCGACAGGGAATACATCACGACAAAAAAAGCGAACAACAGCGTTATGAAGTCGGCGTAGGAGACCAGCCAACGTTCGTGGTTTTCATGTTCCTCATGTTTCTTCTTGCGTGCCATAGGGCTTCATGTCGGGGAAGGCTGGGTCGATATCAGCGCCAGCGGCCAACGGGTGCCGGCGCAGCGTCGGCCACCCAACCACACGCAGGCTGCCGTGTATTTATCTTCCGCGACCCTCTTCGTTAGTGCAGGTAACCCTGCAGTTTGTTTTCGATATTGCGCGGGTTTTCACCGGCGGCAATGGAAATAATGCCTTCGATGATCATCTCGCGGAATTGCGTCTGGTCGTGTATCAGGCTCTTGAGCTTGCCGGCGAAGGGCAGAAAAAACAGGTTGGCCATGCCGACACCATAAATGGTCGCAACGAATGCCACCGCGATACCGCTGCCGAGCTTGCTCGGATCACTCAAGTTTGACATCACATGGATCAGGCCCATGACCGCACCGATGATGCCGACGGTTGGGCTATAACCCCCCAGACCATCGTAGACCTTGGCCGCCTGCGTATCCCGGTGCTCGGCAGTGCCGAGTTCCACTTCCAGTATGCTGCGTATGGCATCCGGCTCGGTGCCGTCCACCAGCAGTTGCAGACCCTTGCCGGCAAATTTGTCCGGCTCGGACTCGGCTATCGATTCGAGGCCAAGCAGGCCCTCTTTGCGCGCTGTCTGACTCCAGCCGATGATTTTTTCGATGGCCTCCTTGGCGGCGATTTTCGGCGGGAAGAACACCCACGCCGTCATCTTCAGGCAGCGTATAAATATGGGCATGGGGGTCTGGAGCAACACCGCGCCCATGGTACCGCCAAACACGATGACGAAGGCGGTCAACTGCAGCAGCCCGCTTATGTGCCCGCCTTCCAGGGCGTTACCGCCGAGGATGGCGCCGAGGGCGACGGCGATGCCGACTAAACTCAGTATATCCATGGATTAAACACCCTGTGCCAGACTTGGGCCGATATCGGACAAGGCCAACACCTGATCAGCCAGCCCAGCCTCGGTCACCGCCATCGGCATGCCATACACCACGCTCGAGGCTTCATCCTGCGCCCAAATATACGAACCGCCCTGCTTGAGCGCGCGCGCGCCCTCCCGGCCATCCGCCCCCATGCCGGTCAGCACCACCGCCAGGACTTTACCCGGATAAATCTTGGCCGCTGAAATAAAAGTGATATCCACGCACGGGCGATAATTCTGTCCCGGTTCGCTGTCGGTGATATGCACCACCACACTGCCACGCCGTTCCTCCACGACCATCTGCCGGCCACCCGGGGCAAGCAACGCGGTGCCGGGTTTCAGTACATCGCCCTCGGCCGCCTCCTTGACGCTGATGGCACACAGTTGATTGAGTCTCTGGGCAAACGCCGGGGTGAAGCTGCCGGGCATATGTTGAACCAGCAGAATGGGTACAGGAAAATTCGCGGGCAGCTTGCTCAGTACTTGTTGCAATGCGGCCGGCCCGCCGGTGGATGTACCTATTATTACAATTTTACAGTTGCCGCGCGGCGGCAAGGCTGTCCGAGGTTTCAGCGGCGACCGCGCGGCTGTACCCGCCGCCTTGGACGCATCCGCGCGGCCCACCACACCGCGCAATGCGATGGTGCATACGCGCGTGCACAGTATCTTGCTGGCCTCCGCCTGATCGTGCGACAGATCCTCCAGACGCTTGGGCAGATAATCGACGGCGCCGGCATCCAACGCATCGAGGGCAGCCTTGGCGCCATCGCTGGTGAGCGACGAGAACATCAGTATGGGTGTCGGGTGCGTGGCCATGATACGTCGCACAGCGCTGATACCATCGAGAACGGGCATCTCTATGTCCATGGTCACCACGTCCGGCTTGAGCTCGGCGACTTTCTTCACCGCCTCCATGCCGTCCGCGGCCATGCCGATCACCTCGATACGTTTATCGCTGGTGAGAATCTCGCTGATGCGCCGGCGAAAAAAACCGGAGTCGTCGACGATGAGTACGCGCACGGCCATCAGGCAACCTCCCGGGGACGCGACACACCCGATCTGGCATAAGACTTCATCAGACCGGGGACATCGAGGATCAACGCCAAGCGTCCGTCGCCGGTAATCGTGGCCCCGGCCAAACCCAACGTGCCGTGCAACAAGGCACCCAGTGGTTTGATCACCACCTCTTCCTGACCCAGCAACTGGTCGACGACAAATCCAACACGCTGGGTGCCAACATGCACCACGACCACATGGCCATCCTGCGGCCAGGGGTGCGAGCGTTCCTTGGGCATCAGCCAGCGCCGTAGATAGAACAACGGTAACGGACGATCGCGCACCATCACCACGGACTGGCCGTCGACGCTGTTGATGCTGGTAAGGCTGAGATGCAGGATCTCCGCGACACAATTCAAGGGCAAGGCAAACGTCTGTTTTCCCACCACCACCATGAGGGTGGGCATGATGGCGAGGGTCAGGGGCACCGTGATCGATATGCGTGAACCTTTGCCAGGCTCAGAATCAATTTGTACCGTCCCATTAAGGGCGATGATACTGGTCTTGACCACATCCATGCCGACACCACGACCGGACACATTGGATATCTCCGTCTTGGTCGAGAAACCGGGAAGAAAGATCAGGTTGAAACAGTCCTCCTGTGTCAGGCGCCTGGCCGTCTCCACATCCATCAAGCCTTTTTCCACCACCTTGCGCCGCAGCACCTCGGCATCCATACCGGCACCATCGTCTGCGATGGTCAAGCGGATGTGGTCACCTTCCTGCTCCGCGGACAGCAGCACGGTACCGACCCGCGGCTTGCCCGCGGCCACGCGTATGTCCGGCATCTCCACCCCGTGATCAACGGCATTACGCACCAGATGCACCAACGGGTCGGCCAGGGCCTCCACCAGATTTTTGTCGAGATCGGTTTCCTCGCCCCGCAGCTCCAGCACAACCTCCTTATTCAGGCTGCGCGCAAGATCGCGCACCACGCGCGGGAAACGGCCGAATACTTTCTTGATCGGCTGCATGCGGGTCTTCATCACCGCCAGTTGCAGGTTGCCCGTCACCACATCCATATTGGAAACCGCCTTAGACATGGCTTCATCGTTGTACGCGGCTTCCAGTGTCACCAGACGGTTGCGTACCAGCACCAACTCGCCCACCATATTCATGATGTCGTCCAGGCGCTTGGTATCCACACGTATCGTGGTTTCGGGTGCGGGCGTAGCCACAACCGACGGCTCGGTTCGCGTCGACGGTTTGGGGCTAGCGTTGACGATCTCACC
>JAYUBZ010000260.1:0-9957 GCA_043740595.1 Gammaproteobacteria bacterium | reverse complement strand
TATGCGGCACTTCGACCCGCTCACGCGTGGTGTCGGAACTGGGACGGGATAGTCGGACAAAATCCCAGGCGTCGAGCGTGATCAGCGTGAGCGGCACGACCTCCAGTGCGGAGAACAGCGCACTCAAGGCCATGTTGAAACTGGTCTGACCGGTCCAGTACCAATGATGGCCGGTACCGATGAATCCGCCGGCGAAATAGAGAATCGCGTCGAGGTAAATGACGCGCGTTGCCGTGAGGCGCGACACAACACCGAACTGGAGAAAGATGATCGCCACCATCACAGTGACGAAGAATTCAAAAAATCCTTCGACCCAGAGGTGGATGATCCAGAAGCGCCAAGCGTCAACAATCGAGAAATGAGTGGTACCGTCGAAGAACATCGCTGGCAGATAAAACACCGGGATCGCGAGCGCGGCGAGCAGGAACAGGCCGGCGATCTCGCGGCGATCGGGATCGCGCAAGGCCGGGATCAGTGCACGCACCAGCAGACCGAACCAGAACAGCAAAGCGAGCGCGAGCAGTATTTGCCAGGCACGGCCGAGTTCGAGATATTCCCATCCCTGGTCGCCCAACCAGAACCAAAGCTGCGGCAGCAGCTGCCGCATGCCCGCCCATTCGCCCAGCAGGCTGCCGACGACCACCACTACCAAGGCCCAGAACAGGGCGTCGATGCCTTTTTTCTGTCCCGCTGGGTCGCCTCCGCCGAGCACGGCGGCGAGGAAGAGCGCGCCGGCGACATAGGCGGTGGCGATCCAGAAGATCGCAAGTTGCAAATGCCAGGTACGCAAGAGGTTGCTGGGCAACCAGGCGGCGAGATCCAATCCATAAAAAGTGCCGGGGTCGGCGCGGTAGTGTGCCACGGCGCCTCCGACCAGGGTTTGCGCCAGCAACAGCAGCGCGACAACGGCGAAATATTTCAAGGTCGCGCGCTGACCCGGGGTGACACGGGCGTCCAGCAGCTTCGGATGCAAATACCCGGGCCTGGCCTTCCAGCCGAGATAGTCGAACTTCCCGAACGCGAGCAGCACGAGAGCGGTCCCGGCGAGTAAAAAAACAAGACTCAGGGCGCTCCACAGTACCGCGTCCGCGGTCGGTGTGTTGCCGGCCACGGGATCGAAGGGGAAATTGTTGGTGTACGAATGAGTTGTACCCGGCCGGTTGGCGACCGATGCCCAGGCAGCCCAGGCGACGAATGCAGTGAGCTGTTTCAGTTCGCCGGGATCGCCGATGGTTCCGGCGCTGAGACCGCCGTTTCTCGCCGGATTGGAAAAGTACTCGTGCCACACGCTGGTCTGGTGTCGGAACCAGTCTCCGTATGCGGGTCCGACCGCCAGCACCCCGGTTTTAGGATCGTAGCGGTTCTGTTTTAGTTCAGTGCGCACTTCCGCTTCGACTATGGCGCGCTGCGCAGGAGTCAACCTGTCGAGCGGTCGAGCGTAACGCAGGTGGGCGATGCTCGTTGCGCCATGCAGCGCCAGGGTGTGCAGATACTCGGCCGAGAAATCCGGGCCGAGCATGGCGCCGTGGCCCCAGATCGTCCCGTTGTCCATCAGCCCATATTTAAGGAATACCTGCTGGCCGTCGCGAATATCGTTGCCGGTGTACAGGATAGACCCATCAGGACCTGTCACCGTGTCCGGGATGGGCGGCGCTTCGTGATAGGCCTTGACCGTCAGCAGGATGAGGACCGCGAAGCCAAGCGCCATGGTGAGAAGGCTGGCGCGCCGCCACCAGGGGGACAGCGCCTCGGTAGCGTGGCGCTCGGACAGTGGGGCCGCCTGGCCGGCGATCTTGTTCAGCATACCGACTCTCCTCGATTGCGTTTATGAATGTGACCCAGCAAGCGACTGAGCTGGAGAAATCAGCCAGGGCAGTATTCCGCGCGCGCGTCGTACAGAGAGGAAACGCCATGGCCATTCTCTTTCGTTTCAGATCCTTCCCTTGCCTTATAAACACGCTTATAAGCAATATCCAGATTTTGATCGAATGATTTTTCGTAAACGGCAGGGGATTCCGCCAGTGCGTTGAAACTAACCAATGCGAATAAAAGAATAAGTGTTGATTTCATGTGGCTCCTGAAATTCTATCGGGTGATAAACCCGGAGTTCCGGCCGGGCTTATGCCTTGGTATCGAAATAAGCGTGCAGTTCCACTTCCGTCGGTTGTTTTCTGAACACGACCTCATCGTCTACCACCAGATTCGGCGAATGCCGGATGCTAAATTTTAGGACAAGGTCGGCACAGTCTTCCACGAAACATACGCGGTACGGAATCCGCAAACATTCGAGTTCTTTTTCCAGGTTCTTTCGATGCGTACAGGCTTTCGTAGCGATGATCATTACATCCATGGAGGCCCCCAAAAAATTTCGCGTTGTGCTGCAGCCACCAGTTTCTGTAAACCGCTGTGCAGTGCGTGTTTACATGCCTTGCATGCCGCCATCCATCTTGCTGCCTTTGGCACCGCCGCTCATCATCCCCTGCATCATGCGCATGTTGTCCCGCATCATATTTGCGTGTTCCTGCATAAGCCGCTCGCGCTCCTGGGGATCTTTTGCGTCCATGATCTTGTGCATTTGCGCGTGCATCCGCAGCATATTTTCTTGCATTTTATCCATCTGCATCTGTTTGTCTTTGTCTGTCATCGTCGTTGCCGGCTTCGTGTCTTTGGCAGCATGATGGGCCTCTTCCGCCCAGGCAAGGGGCGTGGACAATGAAAGGGCAACCAGTCCAGCTATAAAAAGTGATTTTTTCATTTTTAAGTCTCCATGTTGAGGTTGACAAAAATAGGGGTTTTACTGCGGGTCAGGCGGCGCCAAGCAGTCGCCGTTTCAACTCACGGCTATACATGCTGATCCGATCATCAAGCGGGATCCCGGGATTGGGCTTCCCCAGTCTATATCTATGGAAAAAAACAATAATCAGTAGCCGCGTGTCGAGGTGCACAAAACGAAATTGTGTACAGTGGCCAAGGTTATAGGCTGGCATACACGGGACGCGAGGCAGTGGTATGTTTAGATCAAGTTCCTCATAAATGCCCCAGCAGTATCAGAACCACCACGACTGCCAGTATTACTCCAAGTGTTCCGCTTGGGGCATAACCCCACTCTCTGCTGTGTGGCCAGCGCGGGAACGCGCCGACCAGCAACAGTATCACTATAATTAACAGTAGCATTCCCATGTCGTTTCACATTCCGGTGTTGTGTTGTATGGCCCAAACATTCCGCAGAAATCACGAGCGTGGACGTTTAGCGTGAGGTGACGTTGCCGTTATCCTCGGAGAGGATAATTTCCACGCGCCGGTTCAATTGACGGCCGCTGGCGGTGTCATTGCTGGCGACTGGAGACTCCTGGCCGTAACCGTGGGTGGTGATGCGGTCGCTGTTGATGCCCATGTCCACCAACGATGTACACACGGCATTGGCGCGGCGTTCCGACAGATCCTGATTATAGCCGGCGGCGCCGGTACTATCGGTGTGACCTTCAATCTGTGCCTTGCGTTGCGGGTATTGCTTGAGAAAGCCGGCGAGTTTTTGCAGGCTGTGCGTGCCACCCGGTTTAAGCTGTGCTTTGTTGGTGTCGAACAATACGTCGCCGAGGGTGATTACCAGCCCGCGCTCGGTTTTTTTCGCGTTCAATTCCTTGAGTTGTGTTTCGAGTTGACTCGTGCGGACTTCCGCATCACGTGTCTGTTGCTGTGCCATAGCCGCTTGTTGTTGTGAGGCGTCAGCCTGTTGTTGTGAGGCGTTAGCTTGTTGCTGTGAGACCTCTGCGTTTAGCTGTGCCTTGTTGGCTTTATCATTGGCGTTGTTTGCTTCTTCTGTTCTGGCGTCGAGGCGGATTTTGCTGCGTTCCGTAGCGGTGTCAGTGACAATTTTTTCTGCCGCTTTTTGCTCGGCTGTTTGCTGTGCAATGGCTACCCGTTGTTTTGCGAGATAGGCCAAATGAGTCACCACGGCCGTATCCTCATTCTTATCCGCAGCGATGTTTGCTTTGTCCAGCGCATCGCCTGCTTGTTTCAGTTCGGTCGGGGCGAGATTAATGACTTGTGTATTGTTCTTCGCCGCAGTGTAGTCATTACGCGCTTCATTCAGACTGGGATTAGTTTCCGGCATGGAGCTGCAGCCAGCGAGCGTGGCGACAACCAGCAGTGACGTGGGTAAAAATCGGTAATTTTGCATGATGAACTCCTTAAAAGAGGAAGGATTATTGGCTTTTGCGGTCAATTTCATTGCGCAGCACGTGATTGTCTTCCTGCACGGTGACCGCCGCCTTCTGCGCCTTGGCTGCATGTGCCTTGGTTTCCGCCAGTTGAGCGTCGGCCTGTGCTTGTTCGGCCAGCAATCGGGCGTTTTTGTAATCTTCCGCTGTCATCGCCTGAACAGCGCGATCCAGTTTATCCTGCGCTGCTCGCATATCCTCTGACGCAAACTCATTGCCTCCCGCGTTGGTGGCATTGGTGACGGCCACCTTTGCTGTGGCGATCTGTTCTGTCGGGGCTGGAATACTGACACAGCCGGCCATGATGACAGCCGCAAAACCGGCCGCGCCTATCGTTTTATACCATTGGTGTTTCGAAATATTTTTCATCGTCTTGTCATCCCTGTGAGTTAAATGGCAGAAAAAACCTCTGCAATGAATGTCGATTTCTATTGCATTGGTTTTCCATTTTTAATGGCAGCAGCCGGACATTCTCCAGTCTGTTTCGTGCGCTTGCCAGGCCTCGTTCAGGCGGGTCGAGCAAGCATTTTCGGAAGTGAAAAATATATTCTTAAGGATGGAAGGCTTAGGTGAGTCGCCCGTAACAGTCAGTACGGTGACGCACATATGTGCGCGCTCAGTTAATGCTGAGTAAATAAATCAGATTTGCGTATGCGGTCGGCGTTATCCGAGACGAGTGGATTGAGAATTTCAGCCTGAGCAGTGTTCCCCTTGGGCTGTTCGGTGATGGAAGTGTCGTTCCCTGTGCCCTTGGTACGATACATGGCGGCATCCGCCTGCTTTATTAACTCGTCAAAAGTTTGTCCGTCGCCCGGGTAGACAGCCACGCCTACGCTGACGGCCATATGAATTTTGTGACCGTCTATAATATAGGGTTCGCCGAGGCGCCCGCCAATTTCTACGGCGAGTGCAGCCGCGATATTCGGGCTATCGATTACCGGTAGCATGATGACGAATTCGTCTCCGCCGTAACGGCAGGCGGTGTCGGCGCCACGGATGCCCTTGGTTAAGCGTGTGGCCACCGCCTGTAGGAGTTTGTCGCCACTGGCATGTCCCAATTTGTCGTTGACGCGCTTGAATTTATCCAGGTCAAGCATGAGCAGCCCCAGCGGATTGTCATGTCGTTCCGCCTGGGATATGGCCTGGTGGAACCGGTCATGCAGCAAGCTGCGATTGGGAAGGCCGGTCAGCCTATCGTGGTGCGCCAAGTGGCGGGCCTGGGCTTCTTTTTGCCCCAGCGCAATAATTTCATTCTGCAAGCTCGCGTTCCGCTCGGCAAGAAGTGTAACTTGATGCTGCGTGTCTTTAACCAGCCGCCTGCATTCGTCTATTACTTTAATGAATGTTTGCAGGTCTGGTGCCTCGAGTGCGCGCGTTGCGGCGGCGATGGAAGTGGTTTTCTTGACGACACCAGGACTGTGCCGTTCACCGTGAAATTTTGTGTCCCTAAGGTACACAGTCTCACTATTATGTGAGTTACGTGGCATGGCTGATCACTCCGTGGATTGGTTAGCAGCATCTCAACCGTGGCACGGCCGCGCGCCGCGATCTCCTATTGCATGCGCCTTAGAATGCAGAGAAAAACGCGTGGATTCCGTGCGTTGGCATACATAAGCGAGTGATCGCCATGTGCCCACAGTAAGGGAGAAGCTGTTCGCAACAGACTGTTACGCACAGCCTGTCCTCTTCGGAACCCTGAACAAGTGCCCGCCGTCTTGGCAAGGCGCACCCTGCGCAGCGGAAATTCAACTAATGGGCGCGACAGCGAGACATAAAAACAGACTTAATCGGGGCATCCCTTAAGCACTAAATACCGGGTCGCGTGTTTTTGTGGGGTCCGACAAACTCCCTGAGCTGCTCTTCAGTTAACTGTTTTTCATCGCCATAAATTTTCTGTATTTCTCCGGTCAACGGGTCTTGCCTGCCCGCGATATTTCTCAGATGATCCTGGTTCGGTTTACTCAACTGTAACTTCGTGTTTCCTTTGACCGGAGTCCAATTACCTTTGACGGTGTTCCAATTCATATAAATATCCTGCGTATTAGGCGACATTGATATCCACGTCTGCATGATCTTTCTAACCACTGCGTGGCAATCAAGATCGCTTTCGCTCACGTGTCTACGAGCGGTTCGAAAAGTTACTCTTGCACCGGCTTGACGCCACGTTCTGTGCGCCACGACACATAAACAGAAATATTGTGGTTGGCATGGCGGTGTGCGCCACCGCACCGAGTCGTCGTGATTCTCGATGTACAAGTGATCATGCACATGCCAGCCATGCTCCCGTGCCACGGCAGCGTAACGGTTCAGCGTTAATTTTCGCATCGCCTCTGCGCTGTTTCGGATATCCCGGGAGCATGGTGTTGGTTGTGAGAGCAGGATAAGAAGGACGTCGCAAGACGGATTTTTCTTGCCGGGCAATGTACGTAAGCGTACAGACCCATATGCTGGGAATGGGGATAGTGCAAGTTACACGCGCGGTGCCAAAAGTTCGGTGCCGTACGTTGTAACCCGTGGCCGTAATGTATCAGCCGCATACCGATGCCTTTTGGCATCCCTTAAACAGGAGAAACACATGAACAGATTCAGAAACGTTTCCAAACCATCATTGTGGTTTATGGCATTACTGTTAGCGGCTTCCGTCGCCGGGTGTGGTGGAGGCAGTGGAGGCGGTGGCGTGGCTAGCCCCGGCGCAACGCCAACAGCTCCGGGTGTTGGCACAGGTGTAGGTGGCGCGGGAAAAGGCCCGGCACCAGTAGATCTTGGAAAGGCCGGCGCTTTTGTGATTCTGGCGCAATCGACGATTACAAACGTACCGACTTCTGCGATTACCGGGGATGTAGGCTTGAGCCCTGCAACGGGTGTCGGCATAAAGGTGACATGCGCGGAAATGACCGGGGTGGTATACGACGTTGATAAAACCGGTCCTCTTCCATGTACGGTGATGGACACTACCCGGCTAACCGCAGCGATAGGCGCCAAGGGAACTGCGTACACCGATGCCAGCGGTCGAGCACCCGATGTTACTGAACTTGGCGCTGGAAATATTGGCGGGCTCGATCTCGGGCCTGCCACCTACAAATGGGGCACCGGAGTTCTGATCCCGACGGACCTCACGCTCACTGGTGGCCCGAACGATGTCTGGATATTCCAGATAGCGCAAGGCCTCACCGTAAGTCCAGGCGTGAAGATTATCCTGGCCGGTGGCGCGCGGCCGCAGAACATCTACTGGGCGACCTTCTCGGCGAGCCTTGACACGACCACGCAATTCCAAGGAGTAATACTGTCTCAGACAGATATCGCCATGAAGACAGGCGCATCGATCAACGGCAGGCTGTTGGCAGGGACTGCGGTCACTCTTCAGATGAATGCGGTTACGCAGCCCACCCCGTAAGGTCGAAAGACGCACTGGCCCGCAGGTGGCGGGAATGCTCAACATGGCTGCTGCAAGGATGCAAAGTGAGCTATGGCCTGACCCAATGAGACGGCAAACATTGGGCCCGGCCATGTTTTCCGCTTTCATCGTTCTGCCCTTGCTGGCTTATACCTTGGCGACTTTGATGGCGATACATCTCACCGGCGTTGCCACGCTACTTCCTGTATCACGACCAAGCGTGCCATGCGCTTAACCTCTATCCGGCCAGTGGGTCATTGCTCGCGTACCTAACCACTAATATCAAAATACATACCCACCGGGGGTTGTGCCTTCCCCAGCGGAAAACTCTGTCCCCCTGAAAATTTACGAAAGGAGAATGCTGCACGAAAAGGAAAAGCACCATGAATGATCTTCAGAGATACCTCTCGACGTTTTTACTCGCGACGGCCGCGCTGCTTGGCGGTGCCTCCCCGGCTTGGGCCCAGGCGCCACTGGGCGCGGCGTCTGGCTTCGCGGTCCTGGGCGGTACCAATGTCACCTGTACCGCCGGTTCCGTGGTCGGAGACGTTGGTGTCTCCCCCGGCAGCGCTGTGCCGTTCACCAATACCGGCTGCACGATTACGGGCGGGACACCCCCTGCGACCGGTGCGGGCGCAGTTCAGGCGCGGGTGGACTTCCTCAGCGCTTACGCCGCGCTCCAGCTCCAGTCCACGTCCTGTACTTCGATCTCGGGCACCCTGGCAGGTAGCGATCTTGCTCCCGGTGTCTATTGTGTCGACACGGTCGCCAAGACAGGCTTGCTGACCCTCACGGGTCCCTCGGACGGAGTTTGGGTCTTCCTGGTCGATGGCGCGCTCACGGGCACGGACTTCTCCGTGGTCATGGCCGGTGGCGGGCAGCCGTGCAACGTGTTCTGGGCGCCGAGTGGTGCCGCGACCATGACGACTTCGGCACTCAAGGGAAACATCCTCGCGGGTGACTCCACCATCGGGTCCATCACCTTGACCGGTGGAACCCTGGCCGGCCGGGCCTTGGCGAATGTCGCTGTGACCATGACGGGCGCCAGTGTTATCGGCTGCGATGCGCTGTCGGGCTCCCCGTCCTGCAAGGGCAAGAAACACCATCAAAGATAAAGAGCACAGAAAATGCAACCAGGGCGTCGGCAATGGCCCCGAGGGTTGCGATCCCGGCCATTCGGACGAACACAACTCGTCCGGCTCGAACGATGAGCACGGCGGCACGCCGGGCAGCACGGGTCGCGAGGATGGCAACCAGTAAGCCTGCAACCACGCAGCATGACAAAGGACCCGTGAGGGTCCTTTGTCTTTTTGGCGCCTGCTGGACAGCAACGGATAGAACATTCTTATCGGAAAGCGGAGAGGATGGGTGGGTAAGACTGCCTAAGACCGTCTGCAACCGCAAGTCACCACGGATTATGCCAAGGCTCGCCGTAGGGGCGAATGGCGCGAACCGACGGTACGCTAGGGCGTCCAATCAGAGCATGACATTGCTTAGTCATGTTCGGGGTCACCTGCCCGGATACCGCCGCTTTACAAAACGAGAGCGAGCCCCTGCACCCCAAAAAATCGGATTGCCGCCGGCGACGTCAGCATTCGCGAGGTGGGTATCTGTCACACGAGGCGTTCGAGGAACCGCCAATCGTCTTGATGCCAAAAGGGTTTGTGGGTATCCAGGAATTCGGGAAGGATGATTGTTGCGCCAATCAGGAAGAACAGATTTTACTTGCGCACAACTAATAAGACCACCCCCGCCACTATCGCTCCTACGCCGGCCCAGACTGGAACGTTTACGGTCCGTGTGTCCTTGATCGACAGCGCTATCGGGCCCACCTTGGCCTCATGCGTGTCATTGGTGTAAGTGAAACCGCCATACATTAATCCCAGGCTGCCAGCCACAATCAGCAAGATGGCCAAAATTTTGTCTGCATTCATTGCATCTTCTCACATAGAAATTTCAAGGTTGTTACAAGCGCCGACCTCGAATGACACGCACCAAAATAATCACGATCGCAATGACCAAGAGAATATGAATTAACCCACCCATGGTGTACGAGGAGACAAAGCCAAGCAACCAGAGGATTATCAAGATAATTGCGATTGTTTCGAGCATTTTTGTTACTCCTAAATCGACGGGTGACGCCAAACCAAAAACGGCGTGGCTTGGTATCCGAGTTACCGCTACATTGGCAGATACTTAAAGGGTCTCGTGCGTGTGAACAGCGGCGGCAGACGCTTTCGGCGATGGCGTGCCGACGGTAATCGGGTTGGACGAAAAAGAATCTGCCGAATAGCGGATTTTCTTGGCACTCCCCAATGTTTTTGAAAGTATAATCCCGTATGC
>JAYUBZ010000259.1:0-4576 GCA_043740595.1 Gammaproteobacteria bacterium | reverse complement strand
TATTTTCCGGCAGCGCCTTGATCGTCAACGGTGTGGCGCAAAACAACGATCTGATCCTCGAGACACCGGGCATGCGCGCCACCGGCATGGGCAGTGCCGACCTGCCGCAGGAAAAACTGGACTACCGTCTGAACGTCACCCAGACCAAAGACGCAGGCAAGAAATGCGCCAGCCTGCCGCTGCTCATCAGCGGGCCTTTCGCCAGCCTCGGCTACTCCCTCGACTTTGAGGCCATCGTCAAGTGCAAGGGGTCGGCCGCGGTGGAAAAGAAAAAAGAAGAGCTGGGTAATAAGTTAAACGAAAAATTGAAAGAGAAGGGCCTGGAAGGCTTGTTCAAAAAGAGGAAGTAACCCGGCATGACCAGCGGCGGCGCGACTCGGATAGTTCTAGCCAGCGGCTTGCTACTGGGCACGCCGGCGCTGGCCTACAGCCTGGATGACACCACCATCCAGTACAGCGCCGGGGTCTACACCGTTGCCTTCGACATGCAGCTCGACGCCGATGCCGCCCAGGTGCGCGCCCTCATGACCGATTACGATCGCCTCGACCGGTTGTCCGACATCGTCACCGACAGCCGCGTACTCGACGTCCTGGCCGATGGCGGCAAGCGTATACAACTCGACATGCGCGCCTGCGTGTGGATTTTCTGTCGCACGGTGCATCGCGTGCAGGACGTGACGACCCTGGAAGACGGTGACCTCAGCACCCGCGCCCTGCCGGAGCGCAGCGATTTCTCCCAGGCCGTGGAACGCTGGCACATCGAGGCGAACCCCCGTGGAACGCGTATTCGCTACAACGCACAACTGGCACCCAACTTTTTCGTGCCGCCCCTGCTCGGACCTTACCTGGTGAAGCAGGCAATCCGACGCGAACTCATCAGCGCCGCGCAACACCTGGAGGCCCTGGCCCCCGTGGGCGGGCGGATCATTGACCGGCATGTCCACTGATTTCAGCCAGCGCCTGTTGCAGTGGTTCGACCGGCACGGACGCAAGGACCTGCCGTGGCAACGCAGCCGCGACCCGTATCGCATCTGGGTCTCGGAAATCATGCTGCAGCAGACCCAGGTCAACACGGTGATACCTTACTATACCCGCTTCCTGGAACGCTTCCCGGACATCGCCACCCTGGCCCGCGCCAGTCAGGACGAGGTGCTGCATCGCTGGACCGGTCTCGGCTACTACGCCCGCGGACGCAACCTGCATAAAGCCGCCCAGATCATCCTGCAACAATACGCCGGCGCCTTCCCCACGGATATCGACAGCGTGTGCGCCCTGCCCGGCATCGGCCGCTCCACCGCCGGCGCCATCCTGGCCTTCGCCCATGGCCAGCGCCACGCCATCCTCGACGGCAACGTGAAGCGTGTACTCACCCGCTATCACGGCCTGGCGGGTTGGCCCGGCGTGCGCGACGTCGAGACACGACTGTGGCAACTGGCGGAGCAACTCACCCCCACGAACCGCCTCCAGGACTACACCCAGGCCATTATGGATCTCGGCGCCACTGTCTGCCGCCGCCGTAAACCGATGTGTCCGGGTTGCCCCCTGGTCGACACCTGCACGGCGCATGCACAAGGCAATCCGCAGGCCTATCCCACGAGCAAGCCGCGCCAAGTCCTGCCGGAAAAACACGTGGCCATGCTCATGATCCGCAATCACCAGGGACACGTGCTGTTGCAGCAACGTCCACCGGTCGGGGTATGGGGCGGGTTGTGGGGATTCCCCGAATGCGCGACACCGGATGACACGGCACGATGGTGCCGCGACACCCTCGGCCTGGAGATCGCCACGGACACACCATGGCCGGCACTGCGCCATACCTTCAGCCATTTTCATCTGCATATCACGCCGATTCCCGCACGCATCTCAGGGGAAAACGGGGGGGGAAACGGGGGGACAAGCGGGAAAATCATGGAGCCTGCGGGGGTGGTCTGGTATAACTTAAGCCTGCCGGACGAACGCGGTTTGGCCGCGCCGGTCAAAAGTTTACTCGAACAGCTAAGGGCGCAGCGCCCTGTCTAAGCGCCCAAAGAGAGGAAGTGACATGAGTCGTGTCGTGAAGTGTGTAAAGCTCGGTAAAGAACTGGAAGGCCTGGATTACCCCACCTACCCCGGCGATCTGGGGAAGCGCCTCTACGAAAACGTTTCCAAAGAAGGCTGGCAGATGTGGCTGAAACACCAGACCATGATCATCAACGAATATCGCATCAACCCCATGGACCCGAAGGCACGCAAATTCGTCGAGGAGGAAATGGAAAAATTCTTTTTCGGCGAAGGTTCCGCCATGCCGCAAGGTTACGTGCCGCCCTCGGGCAAGAAATAAATCCGCCGCAGCTGGAGTGCGGGAGCTCGCGCCCGCTTTGTAAAAGCTGCAACAAGCCACACCGCACTCCACACAAAACCAGAGTCACATTTTGCCCCCGACCATAGCGTGAAGACTGGTACGGTGGATTATACCCAAAGGGCACGCGAGGCGCGCTAGCGCCGAATCCACCAGCGCGGCAAAACCCTGGCACTACAGATGAATTTGGCAAGGTGGATACGCTGCGCTCGTGTGCCCTCTGGGCATTATCCACCCTACAAAATCGACAGATGACCTTGACGCTGTAAAGACAGCGCCATTCGGTTCAGGTCCCGGCGCTGCGCCGCAGCACATCCCCTGAAAATATCAGCTGCGTCTCCCCACCCACCGTCTGCGCCTGCAGGGTGTCGCCCAGTTCACTACCCAGGCCGAGTATGACCGCCGCGGAATCCGATACCGCACCCAGAGGAAGGTTGAGCTCCATCGTAGACACGTCGGGCAGGCGGTAGCGAAACATCAGAAATCCATCCTGGGTATACAAGCGCACCCGATCGATGCGCATGTCGCGCGCCGTCTGTGCGGGCACGGTGTAATCACCCAAGCGCTGCAACCAGGCGGCGGGTATGGGTTGTGGAATGATCTTCTCGCCGACCTGTCCCGCGGCAGCGTTTTCCGTCGCCACCAGTAATTCGTGGCCGGCGACGGTGGCGCGTGAAATCAGCACCCGGCCGAGGTGTCCCAGGTCCACGGGCCACAGGCCGAACAGGCGATATTGCAGCCGCAGTCCCCGGCCCTCGGGCACCAGACGCAGGGTTCGATCCTGCACGCGCACGCTTAAACGGCCGCCTGCGTCACGGATGCGGGCGAGCCCGATCTTGGTCGCATAGTCTCCGGCGAAGTGCGCCGGCCTATCCGGCGTCATGGCGTCCGCGGGTGGCGGACGGTTCGTCACGACCTGCGGTGGTTTCAAGCCGCTTTTGATTTCCAGCGCCAGCCGCAAGGCATCCACCGCCGCATCGCCCACCACCGGCGATGCCGTGGAAGAGTTGCTCAACACCACCACACCTAACTTCTGTTCGGGCAACAGGATCAGGCGGCTGCGAAACACGATGGTGGAGCCGCTGTGGGACACCACCTTGCCGGCATAATCGAGACGCGCATTTCCCAACTGCCAGGCCAGCCCCACGCGAAAATCCATGTCCAGGGGCACGGCGTCGTTCTGCGGGCGGAACATCTCGGCGACGCTGTGCTCGCTCAGGATACGCTGCCCATGCCACTGCCCGCCGGCCAACAGCATGCGCATGAAGTGGCCGAGGTCGGCGACACTGGCGTGCAAACCGCCCGCCGGCAGGTCACGCCCCTGGGCCGGCTCCGCGTACAGGACGCCATCACGGTAACCCTTGCTCATCAACGCCCGCATGGCCGGGCGCAACGCGAAGGACGCATGCTCCATCCCCAATGGCCGCAGCAGGGCGCTATCCATGTAATCCACAAAATCCCTGCCGCCCTGCACCTCCAGCACCCGGCCCAGCAAATCCATATCGAGGTTGGAGTAACAATAGACGTAGTCCGGCGGATAGGCGGCGTACTCGTCTTTTAATTCCGTCACCAGCCGGGACAAAGGAACGGCGTCCCAGAATTCCTTGTAGCGAAACGACGGCAGGCCCGCGTGATGGCTCAATAGGTTGCGCAGCGTGATGGGCGGTGCGCTGGAATAATGCGTGCGCAGAGCGAAGTCCGGCAGATAGGTCTTGAGCGGCCGGTCGAGGACGATGGCGCCCTGATCCACACGCTGCATCACCGCCGTGGCGGTAACCAGCTTGGAAATCGAGGCCACGCGATAGACCGTCTGCGGTGTGGCGCGCACGCCGGCAGCCACATCGGCGTCACCGAAGCCGGCACTCCAGATCACCCGCTGGTCGTCCACCAGCGCAATGCTCAGGCCCGCCACCTTGTGGGCGCGCATGTCCCGCGGGATGCGCCAGCTGAGATAGTCACGCAGATAGGCGTAATCGCCCGGTGGAATAAGCTTGGGCCTGGGCGGCGGTGCGGCGCAGGCGACGAGCAGCACCGTGGCCAACAACCACGACGTGACATTACGGCCAGGCCTCGACAACCAAGGGAAAGCCACGCGCATACGACCCACCTCCCTGGAATACCATTAGCCACACACCGGCGGGTGGAGCGCCCGCTGTCGCAGGCTCAACGCCGGTGTTTTACATCCAGTCCGCGCCGCAGCACCGCGTCGCCGAAGCGGCGGCGGATGTCGTCGGCGAT
>JAYUBZ010000258.1:0-6123 GCA_043740595.1 Gammaproteobacteria bacterium | reverse complement strand
GGCCCGGATTATTGGGCTTGGACATGGGGTACCTGTTTCTGACGTTGACGGAGCATGGCCTGGTCCAGGTTAATGTGCAGTGCCCTGCCTAAGAGCCATGCTAGCGTGCAGTGCCTTGCCTAAGAGCCATTGTAAGTCGGGATCTATCGCGTTCCCATGACTAGGCATCTGGGCACTTCGCCGGATAGGGGCAGATTATGACTGATATTGGGATTTAACCTTAAAGGTTGCGCGCTATGCAAGAATAATGCCCTATTATTGCTCTATTTTTACCCGTTGAAAGCCAGTATATTTACTCGCTGCGCGACGGATGGTCTCTTTGTATCGACACCCACCCACACCGGATGGTCAGTAACGGCGGGTATTCGTACCCGAAAAAAAAGACCCCCGTAGAGACGGGGGTCGTAACACCTGGTTCGGCATTCGGGGTGGGGGTGCACAAAGGAGAGTCCGAACCAGGGAATGCTCATCCGCGCTAATCGCTCACTGGGCGGGCATGCTGCGAACACAACCTACGTGCTAAAAATAGCGTATAACAGCCAGAAGCCACACTGTTTACCGACAGCCGGATTCGACATACGGACAGAAGGCGGAAGACCGGTTAACAACAGAAAACCGCAGTTCAGGAACCTGCTTACCCGACCTTTAACAAACAATTTTTTATAAACACAACTGCAAACTGATCGAGAGTCATGACTAAGGAAAAACCCTGGAACGGACGTTTTACAGAACCCACGGACGCCTTTGTTGAGGCCTTTACCGCGTCGGTGACGTTCGATCAGCGTCTTTATCGTCACGATATCGCCGGCTCCATCGCGCACGCGCAGATGCTGGCGCATGTCGGTGTGTTGAGCGCGCAGGAGTGCGACGTCATTGTTAAAGGGCTGACGGAAATCGAGGCCGAGATCATGGCGGGGGAGTTCCCCTGGAGTATCGCCTTAGAGGATGTGCACATGAACATCGAAGCGCGCCTGATCGCGCGCATCGGCGATGCCGGCAAGAAGCTGCATACCGGGCGCTCGCGTAACGACCAAGTGGCTACGGACATACGCCTGTATCTGCGCGATGCCATCGATGCAACGTGTGACGCGCTGCGCAAATTGCAGAACGTGCTCCTCGATATCGCCGAGCGCGAGGCGGCGACGGTGCTGCCCGGCTTCACCCACTTGCAGGTGGCGCAACCGGTGACTTTCGGTCATCACATGCTGGCATGGTTCGAAATGCTGCAACGCGATCGTGAACGCTTTATAGACTGTCGCAAACGCGTGAATATAATGCCCTTGGGTTCGGCGGCCCTGGCCGGCACCAGCTATCCCATCGACCGTGCCTACACCGCACGCGTGCTGGGCTTCGACGCGCCGGCGGAGAATTCTCTGGATGCGGTGTCAGACCGTGACTTCGCCATTGAATATGTCGCGGCGGCGGCGCTGCTCATGACGCATATGTCGCGCTTCTCCGAAGAGCTGATCCTGTGGTCCTCCAGCCAGTTTGATTTTATCGAGCTGTCGGATGCCTTTTGTACCGGCTCATCCATCATGCCGCAGAAAAAGAACCCGGATGTGCCCGAGCTTGTGCGTGGCAAGACCGGCCGCGTGAATGGCCACCTGGTGGCATTGCTGACATTGATGAAGGCGCAGCCATTGGCCTATAACAAGGACAACCAGGAGGACAAGGAGCCGTTGTTCGATACCATCGACACGGTATTGGGCTGTCTCAAGGTCTATAGCGACATGTTGCCTGGCATGAAGCTGAAGAAAGAAAACATGAAAAATGCCGCCGCGCGCGGATTTTCCACCGCCACCGACCTGGCGGATTATCTGGTGGGCAAAGGTGTGCCATTTCGTGACGCGCACGAGGTGGTGGGCAAGGCAGTGCGTTACGGTATTGAGCAAGGGCACGACCTGGCGAGTATGCGCCTGGAAGAGTTGCGTGTTTTTTCCAAGGTTATCGAGCCAGACGTTTTCGCCATTTTGACTGTCGAAGGATCGGTGGCGGCACGCAATCACGTGGGTGGCACGGCACCCAAGCAGGTCAGTGCCGCCGTAGGCCGCGCCCGCGCGCGGCTGCAGGCTGGAACCTAGGATCAGTGTGCACTCGGGCGGCAAGCCATGGGCAAGGGGGAAGGGCATGAGTTATTTACGGCGGTTATCCGATAAGCGCAGACTGGCCCCAGGGCGTCGGACCCTGGACACATTGCCGGAAAAAAATGTCCGCAGCATGCCTTGGGAGGACCAGCGTACGCAGTTTCTGACGCGCTTCCTATTCTGGGCGATGTATCTGGCGTATTTCAATCTGGGAGACGTGGCGGAACATCTGTGGCCGAACCTGCTGGTGGTCAATCTGGTGGCGGTGCTGTATCCACTGCTCACCCTGGCCTATCTGACGCATGCCTGGCGCCACACCCACTCTCCGATTCGTTGGCGCCTGGCCATGTGGACCGACCTGCTCATGGTCTCCTTCGCCGTGCTGGTGGATGGCCGCATCATGTCGCCGACCTATCTGGCCTACATCATGGTGATCCTGGGTAACGGTATGCGCTATGGCCTGCGCTTTTTCGCCGAGTCGATCATTGCCACGTTTGTCCTGGTGTTCCTGATACTGATGTTGCACTTCCCGCGGTATCTCTCCTCGGTGTCGATGTCCACGGGCATATTCCTGGCGTTTTTCGGCATCATTATTCTGTATTCCTACTCGCTCATGTCGCGCATCGAAAAGGCGCGCTGGAAACTGGAGAAGGAGAGTAACCTCGACCATCTTACCGGCCTGCTCAATCGCCGCGGCCTGTACGAAAAGTCGAGCAAGCTGTTCCGCGAGCGTGACTTGAGCCGGCATAACGTCACAGTATTGTTCGCCGATCTGGATGGATTTAAGTCCATCAACGATACCCTGGGCCACCCGGCTGGCGACAAGGTGCTGAAGGAAGTCGCCCACATGGTGGGCACTTCCATGCGCAGCTCGGATATCGCGGCGCGTTTCGGTGGCGACGAGTTCGTGATGGTGCTGCCGGATTGCCCGCTGGACGACGCCATGCGTGTGGCGGAACGTCTGCAGCAGACAGTGGCCGTGTGGGCCGGGCAGGCCGGTATTACCCTGAGCATCTCCATTGGTCTCGGCCAGGCACCGCAACATGGCCTGGACCTCGATAGCGTGTTGGAGCGGGTCGATTCGGCCATGTATCGCGGCAAGCTGTCGTTTGGTAAAGGCGGCATACAGCTGGCCGATGTCGTTGGTGCCAATTAACGATCCCGGCTTCGGTGTTTTACCGTCAAGGAGCTTTCATGTCCGATCTCGAACAGCTGACCCTGCGCCTGCGCGCCTTCGCTGACGCGCGCGATTGGGAGCAGTTTCATTCCCCTAAAAATCTGAGCATGGCGTTGATTGTCGAAGCGGCGGAACTGGTGGAGCATTTTCAGTGGCTGACCGAAGATCAAAGTCGCACGCTTTCCACGGAGAAACTGCGGGAGGTGGAATTGGAGATGGCGGATATCTTCGTTTATCTGGTGCGTATGGCGGACCGACTCGGTGTGGATCTGGTATCGGCGGCCTGGCGCAAAATCGAGATCAATGAAGGAAAGTATCCGGTGGACAAGGCGCGTGGCAATGCCGACAAGGCGCGCACATCTTAGCCGGCAGCTTTATCGGCGTTTGTCCCCGGGGTGGCGCGGCGCACGCGCACCGGCATGATCCCGTTGGTAACGCTCATGCATCTCTTGCCGCATCTGACGGCGCTCCGCAGGTGTTGCCTTTCCCCAGCGCTCGCGCAGGGCACGTCGCTCGTCCGGCGGCAGGCTGCTGAACCAACGTTGCCGCTGTTGGATGCGTTGCTGCTCTTCCGGCGGCAGTTGCTGGAAGCGCTGAAAGCGCCGTTGGATGACGTTGCGCTGTTCCGGGCTCAGCGTCTGCCAGCGTTGCCAGCGCTGCTTGGCCTCGGCGCGTTGTTCCGGATTCATGGACGACCAGCGCGTAGCGCCTTTGCGCAACGCCTCCTGACGTTCCGGCGGTAGTTGGTCCCAGCGATCTCGCAGGGGGGCGAGGGCCTGCTGCTCCTGAGGGCTGAGTGTATCCCAGCGCGGGCCACTGGCGGATGGCGTTTCGGCTTCCGCCTGCGCGACGGCGCTGGCCAGCAGCATCAGCAGCAATGCAATACTCCGGCTATTTATGTTGTTCATGTTTCTTGTCCTCAGACGGTTTGTCTGTTTCCGTTGCGGCGTCCGCGAATTGCGCGGGGTCGACGGATTCGCCCTTGGCGGTCTCCCATTTGCCGAGAAATTCGAGCATTTCCACAGGGGGTGCCGGATCCGGCGGCGCGCTGTCGGCCATACTGGGGGCCGCCGCGAGCAGGGCATAGAGCATTATCCATTCAGCTGGCATCGGTGGCGCTCGCCAACCACTGGTAAAAATCCAGATCGGTATACAGCTCCAGATTTTCCGTCGAGCTCAGCAGTTCGAGTTGTTCCAATGCGGCGGGCGTATGAGCGGCCGGTTCATGCAACCACAACGCCCACGACAACAGCGCGACCGCCGCCAGCGCCACGCCGCCGGCGGGCCACAACAGCCAGTGCTGGCGTGGACGCGTAGACTGCAGTGCCTGCGCGCGTGCGGCGCGCAGGCGCGTGCAGGTGGCGGCATCGAGTGCCTCGCAGCTGGTGTCGAGCGTGTTTTTTACCTGCCGCAGCAGTGCCTCTTCCCGGTCGTCTTTACTCATCACCGATGATCCTCCAGCGAGACGCGCAAACGGTGGACTGCGCGCGAATAGTGGGTTTTGACACTGCCAGCGGAGCAGCCCATGGCCTTGGCCGTGGCGGCTACATCCAGACCTTCCCAGACACGTAATAAGAAAACCTGTTGCTGGCGCAATGGCAGCTGGCGCAGTGCTGCCTCCACCGCCGTAGCGGCGTGCGCTTCCGCCACGCGCTCCATGGGGTCGGGGTTGGACGTGTCCGCCAGCTCCTGGATAGGATCGGACTCGTCCTCGGCGTTGATGCCGAACCACACCCGCCAGCGGTTGCGCACCCGGTTGCGACGGTAACCGTCGCGAATGCGACTCTGCAGTATCTGGTGGAACAGCGGCCCCCATTCCTGTGCATCGCGCGAGGCATAACGCTGCACCAGCTTCAGCATGGCGTCTTGTACCAGATCGAGCGCATCTTCCCGGTTGCCGGTAGCGAGATGCGCCATGCGGAACGCGCGGCGTTCGATGCCGGCCAGGAACCGGTCCAGTGCCTGGTTGGAGTCCAGCGTTGCCCCCTTAGCGTGTGATGCCGCATGCTGTCCGCATACCGGGAATTAATGTGGCGTGCCCGCCCTAAGAACCATAATCAATGTGGCGTGCCCGCCCTAAGAACCATAATCAATGTGGCGTGCCCGCCCTAAGAACCATAATCAATGCGCGGCGCGGCGATGGGCGCGTGCGCCGTGATGATCCAGCCTGCGCTCTGCCCGGTCACCGCGTTTGTCCAGGTGATTCTCAATGCGATCACCGCGTTTGTCCAGATGCGCGGCGCGCGCTTCGTGGCCGTTGGCCTCGGCGCGCCCGGCCTGGTGGTCGAGGCGGTCGTTGATGTTTTCACCGCGCTGGTCAAGACGCGGGTCGATCCGGTCGCCGCGGCGCTCGAAACGATTCTGCGTCTGTTCCGGATTCGTGGCACCAGCATCCTCGGCCAGGGCCGGAACGGTCATCAACAGGGTCAGGAGACCGGCGGTAAAGAATTGGGCTTTCATGCGTTTTCCTCTCAGTTAAGTTAATCCGGCTACCTAGAGCTTAACGCGCCAATATCTGCCTGGTTGACAGCCGCGGGCAGGATCTTTCACGGTCGGGTATTATAGTTGCGAGTCCTCTCCCACGCGCGCAGCGCAGGCCCCTTTGAACTACCGTCACCGCTACCATGCAGGCAATATCGCCGATGTCTTCAAGCATTACGTGTTGACGCGGGTATTGCAGTCATTGCAGACCAAAGCCACCCCCTTTTGTGTCATCGATACCCACGCCGGCAGTGGCGTGTATTCACTGGAGGCGCCCGGGGAGTTTGAGCGGGGCATCGGCCGATTATGGCCGGAACGGGCCGGGTGGCCGGCGCTGGCGGATTATTTTGCCACCATCGACAGGCTGAACCCGGACGGACG
>JAYUBZ010000257.1:0-2470 GCA_043740595.1 Gammaproteobacteria bacterium | reverse complement strand
CACGGAGTATAACCAGTGTCCGGATCACCTCAGGCGGATCAACCTGCCGACCTTGCACCGCTGGTGAATATCACCACCCTGGTCTATGTGCTGCAGGCGCTGTTGCTTTTTGGCGGCATTACCTACCTTGTCGCGCTGATTATTAATTACGTCAAACTCCCCGATGTGTCGGGGACCTGGCTGGCGTCGCACTTTCGCTGGCAGATCCGCACATTTTGGTTTTCAGTGTTGTGGTGGGTGCTGGGTGGCTTGACCGTGATCTTGCTGGTGGGTTACTTCGTGTTGTGCGCCAATTTTGTGTGGGTGACTTATCGTATAGTCAAAGGCTGGTTGTATCTTAACGACCGCAAATCCATGTATGCCCCGTGACCGGACGCTAGCGTCTGCAGCGTATCGCGACCGCGCTGCGTGCTAGCATAGCCTGTCATTCACTGCGTATCCCACCCATTGAAAATACTTGCGCTGGAGACCGCCACCGAAGCCTGTTCCGCTGCCGTCTGGCACGATGGACAAGTGGTGGAGCGCTTTGAGCTGGGTCGACGCCACTCGGAGCGGATCCTGTCCATGGTCGAAGAGGTGCTCGCCGAGGGCGGTTATTCCCTTGGGCAGATGGATGCCCTGGCCTTTGGACGTGGCCCGGGTTCCTTTACCGGATTACGCATCGGCGCCGGCGTCGCGCAAGGCCTGGCCTTCGGCGCCGATCTGCCGGTGGTGCCGGTACCTACCCTGGCGGCCTTGGCCCAGGGACAGAACACCCCCCGTGTGATGGCCGCCCTCGATGCGCGCATGGGGCAGGTGTATTGGGGTCTTTGCGTCAATACCGGCAACGGCATGACACTGGTGGAGCCGGAGCGTGTGTCCGCACCGGGGGATATCGTCCTGCCGGGTGACGACACCTGGATTGGGGTCGGTAGTGGTTGGGACGCGTATGCCGCCGCGCTGTTGGCGCGCTTGGGAACCAGCATCGATACCTGGCAAGCCCACGTCTGGCCGCGGGCGAGGCACGTGGCGGAATTGGGCGCGCGCGGTGTCGCTGCGGGCAGTACTGTGGCGGCGCAGGAGGCCTTGCCCTTGTACGTGCGCGACGACGTGGCGCAGAAGTCTGCCGAGCGCCGATGACCTTCATTCAATTGAATATCAGCGATTGTCGGCCGTGGTTTGTTCCTCGCCGCCTGGAGCTGTCTTGAGACAGATGCGTGCTGTCTGCACCGCCGTACCACGGGTGCGGATGATCTCCACCTGATAGCCATCCAACATCAGACTAGTGCCGGGTTCGGGCAGGTCTTCGAGATATTCGGTAATCAGCCCGTTGAGGGTCTTCGGACCGGTGGTGGGCAGTTTCCAGTTGAGGCGGCGGTTGAGATCGCGGATGTTGGTGCTGCCGTTGACCAGATAACTGCCATCCTCCTGCGGCTGCACTTCATCCGACGCGCCGGGGGCCGGGCTGGTGAAGTCGCCGACGATTTCCTCCAGGATCTCCTCCAGTGTCACCAGCCCTACTATGTCGCCGTATTCATTCACCACTAGGGCCACGCGTCGCTTGACCGCGCGGAAGTTGAGCAGCTGGGTGCTCAGCGGCGTGCCCTCCGGGACGAAGTACGGTTCGAGCAGGATGGTCATCAGTGCATCGCGATTGAAGTTGTCGTTTCGCATGAGGTGCAACACCTTGCGCAGATGAACGATACCGATGATCTTGTCGAGGTTGCCGTGATACACCGGCACGCGCGTGTAATGACTGGTCGCGAGTTGTGCCACGATCTCGTCCCATTCGGCATCCAGGTCGATGCCTTCGATCTCTCCCCGCGGCACCATCACGTCCTCGACGGTAATCTTCTCCAGATCCAGGATGGCGAGCAGCATGTCCTGATGGGTCTCGGGCATGAGCGCGCCGGCCTCCATGACGATGGCGCGTAATTCCTCAGAGGTTATTTTTACGGCGCGGTTGCCATGGATCGATACGCCGAGGAGACGCAGGAACAGGTTGGCGATGACGTTGACGATCCATACCACTGGATACAGCAAGGTCAGCAATGGCAGCAGGATGTAGGCGACCGGGAAGGCGACGCGCTCCGGATTCATTGCCGCCAGGGTCTTGGGTGCCACTTCAGCGAAGATCAATATCAACATTGTGAGCAGAAAGGCAGCCACGGCGATGGCGGGTTCGCCATAGAGTTGCAGCGCAAGGATGGTGGCCACGGACGAGGCGGCAATATTGGCCAGGTTGTTACCCAGGAGTATCAAGCCCAGCAGCCGGTCGGGGCGCGTCAGCAACCGGCGCGCGATGCGCGCCCCCCGGTGACCGGATTCCGCGAGGTGCCGCAGCCGGTAGCGGTTGAGGGTCAGCATGCCGATCTCGGCGGCGGAGAAAAATGCGGAAACAAAAATGAGGAGGATCAGTATGCCAAACAACGTACTGATGGGAATGTCATCCAAGTCTTGTTTGCCTCAGGGTTCTTAATACAACGCTGGA
>JAYUBZ010000256.1:0-2097 GCA_043740595.1 Gammaproteobacteria bacterium | reverse complement strand
CTAATCAGATTGTTGATAATCTGCACGTCGTTCACGCCCTCGATCCACAGCCCGAACAGGGTATAGGCGAGATCGTTGTTCTTGATGGTTACACGGTGCGCCCCGGGAACGATATAGACGCCGGCATTCTGCGCCGTGAGATCGCTGCCGCTGTCGCGGATGATAAAGCCATCGATCGTCACGTCCGGCGCGGTGATGCGGATGACATCGCCGCTGTCGCCGCCGCTGAGGGTCGGACGGTTCTCGCCGCGTAGCGTGAGTGGCTTGTCTATTACCAGGTGCTCTTCATAATAGCCGCGCTCAACGCTTACCACATCGTGCGCCTTTGCCGACTTCAACGCCACGGCGATGGATTGCCCCGCCTGCACTCGCAACTCATCCGCCGGCAGCGCCGGGGCATTCAGCAACATCGCCAGCGCCAGAAACACGCTACAGACGGGCGACACACGCTCGCGGGCGGTTAACGCTGATATGGGAAATTTAAGTTTCACGCCGTCATTCCGTCCGATCACCGGGAAAAAATACCGAGCCAGCTGACTATGAGAAAAAGCAGCACGCCAATGAGGAGATTCTTCGTCGCGACATAAAAAATAATATCGACGGTATCGGCTTTGCGCATATTGCGCTGCCACCAGGGGCCTTCCTTGACCCACGGCTTGCAGCGCCGGCGGCACAGGACTTCGTAGACGCTCCAGCCTGCCCACCAGGCGATCACCACCACGGAATCAAGGCGCCCGGCGGCGGCGAGCACCCATGCCACGGTCACCACCACGGCGAGCCCGATGCCCGCCGCCTTGATCGACGCCTTTTGCGTGAGAAAACCCGGGCCCCAGGGCAGCAGGTGATCCTTGGCCTCCGCCAGAATCCACGCAACGACAGAAAGTTTTTCTTTCCCATCGGGCATCGGCATCTGTCCCTGTCCTGCATTTTGTCTGACCATGGCACACCTCTCGATAGGTTAGATACACCGGCAGTTCCTGCGCGCTATGTCGTGCGCGCACTTTTGATGGCGGCCTTCACTGTTTCCAACGGCACAAAGTAGCCTGCGTCGTCGATGCGAGTCAGGGGTTGTCCCGCCTTTTCGCGCCGCTTGCGCTCCTGCGACAGCGGCGGACAGGCATGCGAGTCATAATACATAACCATGCAATCGAGGCACAGCAGACATTCACGCTGATCGATCTTGCCCGCGGCGTCGATGGCCAGGGAACCACAACCCTTGGCGCACGCCTTGCACGTGGTGCATTCCTGTTTGCGCTTGAGTCCAAAGAAGCGGAAGGTCGACGGAATGGCCAGCGCCGCGCCCAGCGGACAGAGGTATTTGCAGAAGGGGCGCTCGATGAACGCGGCGGCCACGAACAGCACCCCCCAGTACAGCACAAACGGCCAGGAGCGATTCCACACACCCACCAGGAAGGTCGTCTTGAAGGGCTCGACCTCGGCCATTTTCTCCGCCGTGCCCAGGGCATAGAACGACACCGCCAGCAACACAGCGAAGATAATATATTTTATCCATTTGAGTTTGTCGTGCAGCGGCTTGGAAAACTCGAACTGGAAACGACGCAACCCGAATGTGCGGGCGAGCTTGTGCACGATCTCGCTCATGGCGCCGTAAGGGCACAGCCAGCCACAGAACAGGCCGCGCCCCCACACAAATACAGTGATGAGAATAAACCACCAGAAGATGAAGATGATCGGGTCCGACAGGAACAGCTCCCATTTCCATTGATAAACCAGTGAATGGAACCAGGTCAGCACGTGGGTGATGCTCGGCTGGGCCATGGAGTAGTAACCGACAAACCCGAAGCTGCTG
This sequence comes from Gammaproteobacteria bacterium, assembly GCA_043740595.1. Lineage (GTDB taxonomy): Bacteria > Pseudomonadota > Gammaproteobacteria > Acidiferrobacterales > UBA6901 > JANNJF01. The sequence goes on along the minus strand of JAYUBZ010000256.1, from coordinate 287 downwards.
GCCCAGAGAAAATATTTCGGCCAGGACACCCAACGTTTGTCTTTGTGATTGGCGCGCCGCACCAGTTTTTCCCGCAACCGGTAGATAACAACCGCCGCCGCAAGCAACAGGCCGAACAGCACTACATCCCACTGCTTTACCTTCCACACCCGCAACCAGACCGGCTCCGGCCGCTCGACCGCGGGCCGGCCACCCTCCAGGTAGGCGGCCGGCAGCCAGTACTCCTTGTCGAAGTTGATAAAGGTCTTCACACCGGTTTCCCGGTCGACACGGTTGGCGAGAAAAAC